>NZ_BBSK01000125.1:0-1748 GCF_001319805.1 Burkholderia sp. E168m22 | reverse complement strand
CAGATAGGTCAGGAACAGGTGCCGGTCGCCTTGCTGGAACGTGAAGCGTTCGCGCAGCAGGACCAGCACCTGTTCGGGCAGCGCGTGTTCGTCGACGAGCCCGCGCCACGCGACATAGCCCGCATACGTCGGCCGCACGTCCGGCAGCAATTGCGCGCGCACGGTCGAGCGGCCGCCGTCCGCGCCGATCAGCAGGTCGGCCGTCTCGGCGCGGCCGCTCGCGAAGTGCGCGACGATCCGCTCGCCGTCCTGTTCGAACCGCTCGAACGCGTCGCCCGCGTGGATGACGCCGGCGGGCAGCGCACGCTTGAGCGCCGTGTAGATCACGTTCCAGCCCGTCTGCGTCTGCGGCATCGCGAAGCGCTGCACGATCCGGTCGTGCGCATCGACGTAGATCCGGTCGATCGAATCGACGCCGGTCTCGCGCGGCAGCGCGACGCCGCCGAACGCGAACGCGCGCTCGATCGGCGGTTGCAGCACGATGCCGCCGCCGCGGCTGTCGAGTGCGTGCGGCGATTGCTCGAAGACGCGGACGTCCCAGCCGGCCGCGCGCAGCGCGGTCGCCGCGAACAGCCCGCCGACCGATCCGCCGGCGATGACGGCCTTGCGGCCCGCTCCGTGTTCCAATTCGAGGTCCCCCGATGATGCCGCGTGCGGCGGGCGTGGCGTCAGCCGGCCCAGCCGCGCAGGAAATCGACCAGCAGCGCGTTCACGCGCTCGGGCTGCTCCTCGTGCGGCAAATGCCCGCACTGCGCGATCGGCTCGGCACGCAGGTGGGTCGCCATGCCTTCCCATACGGCCTTCATGTCGAACATCTTGCCCACCGCGTAGAAATCCTCGCCCCAGATCGCCATGGTCGGGCACGCGATCCTGACGTCCGCATCGACGAGGTCCTGCTGCACGTCTTCCGCGTTCGCGCGATAGTCGGCCAGCGCGCCGCGCACGGCCCCCGGGCGCCGATACGCACGCACGTACGTGTCGAACGCATCGCCCGAGATCGCGTGCGGGTTGTAGCACCAGTCGGCGAAAAAGTAGCTGAGCCATTCGGCTTCCTTGCCGGCGATCAGCGCCTCCGGCAGGTCGGGCACCTGATGGAACAGGAAGAACCAGTACGCGCGCGCCGTTTGCGCGGTCATGTTCTGCGCGACGATGCGCGTCGGCACGTTGTCCATCACGACGAGCCGCTCGACGCGTTCGGGGAAGTCCTTCGCGAAACGCGTCGCGACGCGTGCGCCGCGATCGTGCCCGACGAGTGCGATGCGCTCGATGCCGAGCGCATCGAGCAGCGCGGCGAGATCGCGCGCCATGTTGCGCTTGTCGTAGCCGGCCGCGGGCTTGTCGGTTTCGCCGTAGCCGCGCAGGTCGGGCACGATCACGCGATAGTGCCGCGCGAGCGCCGGAATCTGGAAGCGCCATGCAAAACTGGTTTCGGGGAAGCCGTGCAGCAGCACGACGACGGGCCCCGCGCCGGCATCGATGACGTGCTGGCGGATGCCGTTCGCCGTAACGGTGTGATGGGTGAGTGCGAGCGTGTCGGTCGTCATGTGGGAATCCCGGTTCGATGCGGACGGTGCGCGATACGGCTCGCGTCCGATGCTGTCCGAGCATAGGCCACGCGACGCACGTCGTGGCTGAATCGTTCTGAATTCCGATGCGAGGCGGCGGCGCGGCGGCCGGCTCGTCGGCGGTCGTCGCGCGCATGCGTCACCGCGCCGCACCGCACGTTCAGAACGATTCAGTTCGCCGCC
>NZ_BBSK01000124.1:0-17460 GCF_001319805.1 Burkholderia sp. E168m22 | reverse complement strand
TTCAGGGCCGCGTTCCGTAGTCTTGTTCCCGAGCCGCCGCACGAGGCCGAAGCCCTTCGGCCGGCCCGGCCGGCGGCACAACCGGAACGGACCATGTCTTACCTGATCTCACCGGGAGCCGGCGTCGCAGTCGGTCTCCTGCACCCCCTCGTGCGCGTGCAGTCGCCCGCGCCGCCGCTGATCGCGCTGGCGCGCCTGTTCGGCATCGTCGTCCGCGAGCATGCGATCCCGCTCGTGCCGGCGCCGTTTCGTGCGCTCGCCGCGCAGGCCCGCGATGCGGACACCATCGACACAACCGCGGAAGCCACGACATGCAGCCCGCGCAAGTAACGGCAGCGGGCGCGGCGGCCCCCGATCGCGTGCGCGGCGAGGACGTGTTTCTCGCCTCGATCGCCGGCTACGTCGACACGCTCGGCTTCGTCGCGCTGTTCGGGCTCTTTACCGCGCACGTCACCGGCAACTTCATCCTGATCGGCTCGGGCCTCGCCGGGGTCGGCCAGGGCCTGATGATCAAGTGGCTCGCGTTTCCGGCGTTCATCGCGGGCATCGTCGCCGCTCGCGTGCTCGATCACCGGATGCGCGTGCGCGGGCATGGCGTGCGGGCGCGCTCGCTGTACGCACTGCAGACGATCCTGCTGGCCGGATTCATGCTCGCGGGCGTCGCGGCGTCGCCGATCGGCAGCGCCGATGCGCCCGCGACGATCGTCTGCGGGCTGCTGGGCGCGGCGGCAATGGGCGTGCAGAACGCGCACGGCCGGCTGACCGCGCGCACCGTCGTCGCGAACACCGTGATGACCGGCAACGTCACGCAGGCGGTCATCGATGCATTCGACTGGCTGGTGCCGATCGCCGCGCCGGCCGAACGGGAAGCCGCATGCGCGCGGCTGCGACGCACGTTGCCGCCGGTGGTCGGGTTCGCGCTCGGCGCGGGCGCCGGGGCGAGTGCCTACGTGTACGCCGGGTTCTGGACACTGGTGTTGCCACTCGCGGCGCTGGGTTTCCTCACCTGGCGCTCCGGCCGGACCGGCGAACCGTCCGCGTCGCGCTGAGCGCGGTTTCCGCGCGCGGCGTCGGCTGCGTGCGCGACCGGGGCGGCGGCGAAGCCGCGCTGCGTTTCTTCATTTCCTTCAACGCAGATTTCGAGAACGGCTCGATGCAGGTCGGTCAGCGCGAGACCGCTCGACCGTTCGCGGAAAGCGCAGCGTCACACGAGCGCGGTGAACCGATCGACGAGGTCGTGGTGACCGAGCTGTTCGACCCACCAGCGGAGCGCGCGCCCGGCTTCGTCGGTGCGCCACGCGATATAGCAATGGGTCGTGTCGCGCATGCCGGTGACTTCCCGCGCGACCAGCCTGCCTTGCGCGATCGCGGGTGCCGCGATGCAGTCCGGGAGCGTGCCTACCGCGAGTCCTTCGCATTGCGCGGCCAGTTTCGCCGCGAGCGTCGGCACCGCGAGATACGGTTGGCCGGCATCAGTCGCGACCGACTGCGGCTGAAGCTCGCGGGACGTGTCGGAGATCACCGCGCCGCGATACTCGACGATCGACGCCATCGACAGCGGTTCGGGCAGCGCAGCGAGCGGATGGGTCGGAGCGACCGCGAATACGTGCCGGAGCGTGCCAATGGGCTGCGCCACGATATCCGGCAGTTCCGGCGGCTCGCCCGCCGCGCCGACGATCAGATCGGCCCGCCGCGAGATCAGCGCATCCCAGGTGCCGCCGAGCACTTCGGTGGAGAGTCGCAGTCGCGTGTCCATTTCAAGTGCGTAGAACGCGTGGACGTATGGCCACATCATGTCGAAGGGCAGTATCTCGGCGATGCAGACGCGGACTTCGGTTTCCCAACCTTGCTGCGCGCGCTGCGCTTTTCGTTCAAGTTGCTCGGCGGCATGAAGCAGACGACGGCCTTCCTCGACGACGACGCGGCCCGCGCGCGTGAGCTTCGCCCGACGCCCGCTGCGATCGAACAACGCGACGTCGAGATCGCTCTCGAGCTTTTGTACGAGATAGGTCAGTGCGGACGGCACGCGGTGCACCAACTCCGCCGCGTCGGCAAACGTACCGGTGCGGTCGATCGCGTCCAGTGCCTCGAGTGCTTCGAAAGACAGTTTCATGACGAGTTTCGCTACGACAAGGGCATCAGGCGGTGTCGCGCCGTCGAGCGACACTCAATCCAATACTGTTCATAACGGTTCGTTGTCCGACGTACTGAGGCACGCACGCTTGCGCGCCGACGGTCGGGCCGCCGCCGCGTTCGCGCGACGTTCGCCTGTCACGTCGGTGTCGATTCGCGGTGCTTCGCGGAAGCATCGGCGTGTGCGCCGGGCAGCGCGCCGAACATGTGCTGGCTGCACTTCGCGTCGCGCCATGCGGTTCCCAGCCGGATGCCGTCGAACATCCGTCGCACCACGGGAAGAATCTGTTCGCCGGCCAGAATGCCGAGCAGGCCGACCAGGGCGATGGCGGGCGGCGCCGGCGATTGCACGCCGATCAGCGCGTAGACGACGCCGGCGAGGATGCCGGTGAGAAGCGAAGCAATGTACGGTTTCATAGGTCTGGAATGGAATGACGGCCGTTAAAAATATGGACAAATACCGGGCTGGCGTCGATCCGAAAGTCTTGGGCCAGCCTATCAGGTCTGCGTGTTCGTCGTTAGCCGATTCAATGAAATTCAGATCTTTTCAGTCTGAATTCAGAGCGTGGCGAGAATCAGAACAATTAACTGGTGCGGTCGAAATTTCGCGTATTGAATGATGCAGGCCGACTGCCGACGCTTCCGACACAGCGCATTGGATGCCTCGCGGATGCGTCGGCCAGGCAAGCCTCATTTTTCTCCGCGTCAAAGGACATCACCATCATGAGCAACCCCAAGCTTGAAGTACTTACCCCGCACAACAGCCAACTGATCTTCATCGATCAGCAGCCGCAGATGGCGTTCGGCGTGCAGTCGATCGATCGGCAGACGCTGAAGAACAACGTCGTCGGGCTCGCGAAGGCCGCGAAGGTCTTCAACATCCCCACCACGATCACGACGGTCGAAAGCGAGAGCTTCTCGGGCCACACCTATCCCGAGCTGCTCGACGTGTTCCCGAACCAGAAGACGCTCGAACGCACGTCGATGAACTCGTGGGACGACCAGAAGGTGCGCGACGCGCTCGCCGCGAACGGCCGCAAGAAGGTGGTCGTGTCGGGCCTGTGGACCGAAGTCTGCAATACGACGTTCGCGCTCTGCGCGATGCTCGAAGGCGACTACGAGATCTACATGGTCTCCGACGCATCGGGCGGCACGACGCAGGCCGCGCACGATATCGCGATGCAGCGCATGGTCCAGGCCGGCGTCGTGCCGGTCACGTGGCAGCAGGTCCTGCTCGAATGGCAGCGCGACTGGGCACGCCGCGAGACGTATGACGCGGTGATGGCGATCGCGAAGGAGCACTCGGGCGCCTACGGGATGGGCGTGGACTATGCGTACACGATGCTCCACAAGGCACCGCAGCGCACCGCGACGCCGCACGAGTCGATTGCGCCCGTGCCGGCGAAGTAAGCACAGACGACCGGCAACCGCCGATGCCGGTGCGGCGGGTTCGAGGTGAACGCGTCGCATGGGCTCCCTTGCCGCGGGCGGCGGACGTGACGAAACACGAATGTTGCCCGCGGCATGCAGGTTGAAACACAGCCCCTGCATTTGAAATTGTCCGGGAGATTTATTGCATGGAACCTTATCTGGTTTCCCTTGGCGCGGGTGTGCTGATCGGTGTGATTTACAGCGCCATCAAGGTTCGCTCTCCCGCACCGCCGCTGATTGCGCTGGTCGGGTTGCTCGGCATGCTGATCGGCGTGCAGGCCTTACCCCCCGTGAAACAACTCTTTGGCTTCTGATCAACAAGAGGTGATGCATATGACCGCAACCGTGACCCAACCGGATCTGATCCTGCATAACGGACGATTCACGACGCTCGATCGCGCGAACCCTGTCGCGACGGCGGTCGCGATTGCCGCCGGACGCTTCGTCGCCGTCGGCAGCGAAGCGGACGTGATGCCGCTCGCGGGCCGCGCGACGAAGGTGGTCGATCTCGGCGGCCGCGGCGTGCTGCCGGGTCTGATCGACAACCACTGCCACGTGATTCGTGGCGGACTGAACTACAACATGGAACTGCGCTGGGACGGCGTGCCGTCGCTTGCGCTCGCGATGGAGATGCTCAAGCAGCAGGTCGCGATCACGCCCGCGCCGCAGTGGGTGCGCGTGGTCGGCGGCTTCACCGAACATCAGTTCGTGGAGAAACGGCTGCCGACGATCGAAGAACTGAACGCAGTCGCGCCCGATACGCCGGTATTCATCCTGCATCTGTACGATCGCGCGCTGCTGAACGCGGCCGCGCTGCGGGTGGTCGGCTATACGAAGGACACGCCAGAGCCGCCGGGCGGCACGATCCTGCGCGATGCCGCGGGCAACCCGACCGGCCTGCTGCTCGCGAACCCGAACGCGACGATCCTTTACGCGACGCTCGCGAAAGGCCCGAAGCTGCCGTTCGAGTATCAGTACAACTCGACGCGCCACTTCATGCGCGAGCTGAACCGGCTCGGCGTGACGGGCGTGATCGACGCGGGCGGCGGTTCGCAGAATTATCCCGACGATTACGAAGTGATCCGCAAGCTGCACGACGCGGGCGAGATGACGATCCGGATCGCGTACAACCTGTTCACGCAGAAGCCGAACGCGGAGAAGGAAGACTTCGTGAACTGGACGAAGAGCGTCAAGTACCACGACGGCACCGACTACTTCCGCAACAACGGCGCGGGCGAGATGCTGGCGTTTTCGGCGGCCGACTTCGAGGACTTCCGCGTGGCGCGTCCGGATCTGCCCGCACAGATGGAGGACGACCTCGAAGGCGTCGTGCGCGTGCTCGCGGAAAACCGCTGGCCGTGGCGCATGCACGCGACCTATGACGAAACGATCAGCCGCGCGCTCGACGTGTTCGAGAAGGTCAACGAGGACATCCCGCTCGAAGGGCTGAACTGGTTCTTCGATCACGCGGAAACGATCACTGAGCAATCGATGGACCGGATCGCCGCGCTCGGCGGCGGTATCGCGGTGCAGCACCGGATGGCGTACCAGGGCGAATACTTCGTCGAGCGCTACGGCGCGCAAGCCGCGGAGGCGACGCCGCCGGTCGCGAAGATGCTCGCCAAGGGGCTCAAGGTGTCGGCCGGCACCGATGCGACGCGCGTCGCGTCGTACAACCCGTGGGTGTCGCTTGCATGGCTCGTGACCGGCAAGACGGTCGGCGGCCTGAGGATGTATCCGCAGCGCAACCTGCTCGATCGCGAAACCGCGCTGCGGATGTGGACCGAGTACGTGACGTGGTTCTCGAACGAGGAAGGCAAGAAAGGACGCATCGCGGTGGGACAGCTCGCCGACCTGATCGTCCCGGATCGCGATTTCTTCGGGTGCGCGGAGGACGATATCGCCGGCACGACCGCGTTGCTGACGGTGGTCGACGGGAAGATCGTATGGGGCGCGGGGCCGTTCGCGTCGCACGACGCACCGATCCCGCCGGCGATGCCCGACTGGTCGCCGGTGCGCGAGTTCGGGGGCTATGGCGGCTGGGGTGCGACGCAGCGCAACGGCGCGCCGCTGCAACGCGCGGCGGCCGCCGCGATGTGCGCCTGCGCGAACGAATGCAACGTTCACCAGCATGCGCACGCGGGCGCATGGGGCCGCACGTTGCCGACGTCGGACGCGAAGGGCTTCTGGGGCGCGTTCGGGTGCTCGTGCTGGGCGGTCTGATATCGCGTGCCCGCCGCTCGCGACTCGCCGGCATGGGTCCGCACGCTGCCGCTCGCGGTGCGCGTGTTTTTCGCCTGTCGTCCGGGCCGCCCGGATGAGTCGCCTGCATCCCGCTGAATCAGAATCCGCGCGCGGCGCCAGGCCGCGCGCGTCAACATCACGGAGAAAACCAATGAGTTCATTCAACCTGCGCAACCTGCTGCGCATCACCGCCGCGGCGTCGGCCGTGCTCGCCGCGCTGCTGGCCGGCACGCCGGCGCTCGCCGACGAAACCCACCTCGACGACATCGCGTCGCCGGCCGCCGCGGCGCGGTCGCCGGCCATTGCGGTCGGCCCGCAGTACGACACGACGCACGTGTGCGTCGCCCCCGAAGACTTCGACCGCTTCACCGACAGCTTCGTCGCGACCTTCGGCGGCAAGAAGTCGAAGCAGGGTGTGTTCCAGGTCACGCCGACGCCGAGCCAGACGATGTCGCAACTGGTGCTGACGCCGGTCGGTACGATCTCGGTGTTCGGCTTCAAGACGCCGATTCCGTATCCGTTCTGCGAGGAACGCACCGGCTATCTCGTGACCGACATGGACGTCGCGGTGAAGTCGGCGCGTGCGCATGGCGCGGACATCGTCGTGTCGACGTTTCCCGACCCGATCGGGCGCGACGCGATCGTTCGCTGGCCGGGCGGCGTGAACATGCAGCTGTACTGGCACACGCAGGCGCCGAATTACGACGCGCTGCAGACCGTGCCGGAGAATCGCGTGTACGTGTCGCCGGAAAGCGCGAGCAAGCTCGCACGCAACTTCGCCGCGTTCTCGCACGGCAAGATCGTGTCGGACGTGCGCCATGCGCCGGGCATCGAGATCGGCCGGCCGAACGACACGTACCGCCGCATTCGCATCGAATCGGGCTTCGGCAAGATGACCGTGCTCGCGACCGACGGTCACCTGCCGTACCCGTTCGGGCGTGAAATGACCGGCTACGAAGTGGCCGATCTCGCCGCGACGCTGAAGCAGGCCGAAGCCGCGGGCGTGACGGTGCTGGTACCGCCGTTCAAGTCGGACGGCCGCGACGCGGCGCTCGTGCAGTTCCCGGGCGGCTACGTCGCCGAAATCCACGCGCGGTCGAAATGACGGTGCGCCGGCCGATGAAGCGATCGTGGCGCGGCGCGCTGCCGTGCGTCGTGCTGGCGGGCGGCGCCGCGTTGCATGCGGGTTCGGCCGTCGGCGCGGAGGCCGATGCCGGTGTGACGGCGGCCGGCGCGGCCGCGTCGCCGGCTGCCGCCGCGGCGTCGTGTACCGCGAAACGCCCGACGGTGTCGTTCAACCGCTGGCAGGAAGACTGGTCGGTGCTCGCGAATCCGTGCGTGCCGCGCAAGCCGTTCGACGCGCTGAAATACATACGGCTCGGCGACGATCCGTCGACCTACCTGTCGCTCGGCGCGAACCTGCGCGAGCGCTTCGAACTGAACAACGCACCGTTGTTCGGCCTCGGCGCCGCGCACGACGACAATTACGTGATCCAGCGCGCGAACGTGCACGCGGACCTGCGCTATCGCGGGCACTTCCAGGCGTTCGTGCAGTTCGTCGATGCGCGGCCGTTTGGCAAGGACACGGTCGGCCCGGTCGACAAGGATCAGCTCGACCTCGAGCAGGCATTCGTCGCGTACGTCGATCAACTGGGGCCGGGCACGTTCAAGACGCGGATCGGCCGGCAGGAGATGGCGTTCGACTTGCAGCGCTTCGTGTCGGTGCGCGACGGCCCGAACGTGCGGCAGGCGTACGACGGACTGTGGACCGATTACGAAATCGGCAAATGGCGGCTGATCGGTTATGTGACGCGCCCGGTGCAGTATCGCAATGCGGCCGTGTTCGACGACGTGTCGAACCGGCACCTGCGATTCGACGGCGTGCGCGTCGAGCGCACCGGCACGGGGCCCGGCGATCTGTCCGCGTACTGGTCGCGCTATACGCGCGACAACGCGCGCTATCCGGATGCGTCCGGCACCGAGCGGCGCGACGTGTTCGACATGCGCTACGCGGGCAAGACCGACGGGTTCGACTGGGACGTCGAGGCGATGCTGCAGACCGGCCACGTCGGACAGGACACGCTCGGCGCATGGGCGTTCGGCGCGCTGGGCGGCTACACGTTCGCGAAGACGGCCGGCACGCCGCGCATCGGCATCCAGGTCGACGGTGCATCGGGCGACGCGCATCCGGGCGACGGGCGCGTCGGCACGTTCAACCCGATGTTTCCGAACGGTTATTACTTCACGCTCGCCGGCTATACCGGGTACAGCAACCTGATCCACGTGAAGCCGTCGCTGACCTTCAAGCCGGCCAGCTCGGTGACGGTGCTCACCGCCGTCGGCTTCCAGTGGCGGCAGACGACGGCCGACGCGATCTACGGGCAGGGGATGTCGGCGGTGCCGGGCACGGCGGGCAAGGGCGGCGCGTGGACGGGGATGTACGCGCAGGCGCGCGTCGACTGGCTCGTGAACGCGAACGTCGCGCTCGCGCTCGAAGCCGTGCACTTCCAGCTCGGCTCGTCGATTCGCGCACTCGGCGCACGCAACGCCGACTACGTCGGGATGGAAGCGAAGTTCGGCTGGTGACGCATGGCATCGCTCCGCGCCGCCCGTCTCAGGGCTGCGCGCGAGCGAGCGATTCGACGAAATCGATGAACGCGGTCACGCGCTTCGAGCCGCGCTGGTTCGGCAGGTACAGCGCGGTGATCACCGCGCGCGCCGAGCCCGGCGTTACGTCGTATTGATCGAACAGCCGTTGCAGGCGGCCGGCTTCGAGGTCCGTATCGACCAGCCAGTCGGGCAGCAGCGCGATGCCGGCGCCGTCGAGCGCGGCCTCGCGCAGCACTTCGCTGTGATTCGATTTCAGCCGCCCGGTGACGACGACCTGCGTCGTGCGTTGCGCGCCCACGAACGTCCACGTTTGCTGGTCGACGCCGAAATGAAAGCGCAGGCACGCGTGATCGACCAGCTCGCCCGGCGTCGCGGGCGTGCCGTGCGCGTCGAGGTAGGCGCGGCTCGCGACCACGTAGCGCCGGAACGTGCCGAGCGGGCGCGCGACGACTTCCGCGGTCGGCGCGGCGTCGCCGAGCCGGATCGCGACGTCGATTCGGGCGGACACGAGATCGACGCGTTCATCGGTGAGCTGCAGGTCGAGGTCGAGCTTCGGATGGCGCGCGACGAACGCGGCGACGTGCGGCGCGAGGCGGCGCAGCCCGTAGGCGACCGGGACCGACACGCGCAGCGGGCCGGACGGCGCGTCGCCGCGGTCGGCCACCAGCGCATCGGCATCGGCGAGTTCGCCGAGCACGCGTTTCGCCCGCGCATAGTAGACGGCGCCCGCGTCGGACAGCGTGACCTGCCGCGTCGTGCGGTTCAGCAGCACGGTGCCGAGCGACGCTTCGAGCGCGTCCACCGCGCGCACGACCGACGAAGCGGCGAGATCGAGCCGGCGCCCCGCGCTCGAGAAGCCGCCGGCTTCCGCGACTTCGACGAATGCGCGCAGCGCGGAGAATTTGTCCATGGGTCGTCCTTGGGCGGGTTGCAACGTCGCGTTGCATGCGGATCGCATTCTAGCGCCGGCCGGTGCGGCCGCCGCGCGCGCGTGCCGGGTCTTCAGGACAATTCAGGCGCCGCGCGGGATTTTCGCGAAGGCGCCCGATAAGCTGCGCGACATCGCGTGTTGCACGGGTCGCGCCGTTCGTGGCCGGGCGCGCGCACGGTTCGTCACGGAGATCGCATGAAGACCCTGTTCCAACACGCGTGCGTTGCGCAGGCGGCTCGTTTGCTGATCGTGGCCGGGTGCGCGGGCCTGTTGGCGCCTGCGGCGTTTGCGCAAGCCGGCATGCAGCCCGACGCCCACGCCAATGCGCAACCCGAAACGCAATCCACCACGCCAGCCGCTGCCGCGGGCCGGCGGCCCCCCGGCTTCTATCGGCAGAAGATCGGCGACTTCACGGTGATCGCGCTGTCCGACGGCACCCATCCGTTTCCGGTCGACACGGTGTTCCGCGACATCTCGAAGGACGAGATCCGGCGCGATCTCGATCGCGCCTTCCTGGAGCCGCCCGTGCAAGGGTCGATCAACGCGTTCCTGGTCGATACCGGGTCGAAGCGGATTCTCGTCGATGCGGGCGCCGGCACGCTGTACGGCGACTGCTGCGGCAAGCTGCTCGACGACCTGCGCGCGGCCGGCTACGCGCCCGCGCAGATCGACGAAGTGCTGCTCACGCACCTGCACAAGGACCATGTCGGCGGCATTGCGTCGAATGGCGTAATGACGTTTCCGAATGCCGTCGTGCGGGTGAACGCGGTCGAGGCCGCGTACTGGCTCGATCCGGCCAACAAGGCGCACGCGCCGGCGTTCCTTGCGTCGTTCTTCGATGCGGCGGCCGCGGCGGTCGCGCCTTACGTCGCGGCCGGCCGCTTCAAGACGTTTCGCGGCGACGCGACGCTCGCGCCCGGCATTCGCGCGGTGCCGATGCCCGGCCATACGCCGGGCCATACGGCCTATCTGATCGAGAGCGGCCACGCGGGCCTGCTCGCGTGGGGCGATATCGTGCACGTGGCGGCGATCCAGTTGCGCGACGTGGACGCGACGGTCCAGTACGACAGCGATGCCGGCACGGCGCGCCGCACGCGGCGCGACACGCTGAAGCGCGTCGCCGCTCGACGCTATCTCGTCGGTGCCGCGCATATCGCGTTTCCCGGGCTCGGCCACTTGCGCCGCGACGGTGCGCAATACGACTGGGTGCCGGTCAACTATGACGCGACGCCGGTGCGGTGACGGCCCGGCGTGCGTCCATGCCGGTCAGCGCGACCGTGCGCGCCGCCACGCGCCGGGCGGATGACCGACGATCCGCGCGAACAGGCGGTTCAGATGGCTCTGGTCGGCGAAGCCGCACGCGACCGCGATGTCGGCCAGCGTCATGTCGGACGTCTCGATCAGCTCGCGCGCGCGCATCACGCGCTGTTCGAGCAGCCACTGGTGCGGCGTGCGGCCGGTGGTGCGCGAGAACGCGCGGATGAAATACCCGCGCGACAGGTCGCATTCGTTCGCGACTTCCTCGATCGACACGCCGAGGTCCGCCTTTTCCATCAGCAACTCCTGGGCGCGCGCGACCTTCGCGGGCGACAGCATGCCCTTGTGCTCGAGCTCGCGCGTGCGCGCGTTGCCGTAGCGGCGCACGAGATGCGCGCCCATCGCGAGCCCGACCTGTTCGATGAACAGCGCGTTCAGCGGGCCGGGTGTGTCGAGGCTGTCGGCCACCGCGTGCGCGAGATGCCCGAGCACCGGGTCGCGCGCATCGACGCGGCACGTGAGGCCGTCGACCGGGCTGCCGCCGTGCTCGGGGCCGATGCGTGCCAGATACGCATGCGGCAGCTCGACCAGCACGAAGTCGAAGTTGCCGTACAGGTCGGCATGGAAATGACGGGAAAAATCGCGAATGTAGATCGAGTGATGCTGGAACCGGCGTTCGCTCGCGCCGGCGCGCCCGTAGAGCGTGCGGCGGTGGCCGCCGGTCAGCGACACGCCGACCAGGAAGCCGCGGTCGCACGCGGGCATCTCGATGCGTTCGACGTGCGCTTCACGCATGCATTTGCGGTGGAGCTTCAGGCCGCCGGATGTCGTCTCGACATCCTTCGCCAGCAGGCTCGACACGCAGCCGAGCGTGTCTTTCGGCCGCCGCGAAGGCGCTGCCACCGGCGCGGCGATGACGGTGTCTGACATGGAATTCCTCAGCGAGGGACTCGGAGCGTGAAATGACGAGTCCAGTTTAGATGCGCACGCGAACGTTCAAAATGAATTTGCATAAACGTCCGCTCGTCATCCTGACAAATTGCTTTCAATGCGTGTGCGCGGTGAGTGCGTCCCCCCGCGCAAGGCTTGCGCGCGCGGCCCGGCAGAGTATAGCGCCCTACTTTTACACGCAAGTGATCGAGCCGATCGCGTCCGCGCGAAACGCGCGTGCAGCGCATTTTCCTTCAAGATTTTCACCGCATGCCCGTCTACACTCGGTCCGGAATTCGACATTTTCGTCCGGTGCAAGGGTGCGCCGGACGCGGACTTCCTGCCGGGTGAACTGCCGCGTTCATTCGCCAGCCATCCCGAGGAACCCGGAGGCGGCCATGATCCAGATCGGAACTTTGTCGGTGGACTTCGAGCAACGCGACATTCGCCGCCACGGCGCGTCGCTGCGCATCGGCGCGCGCGCGCTCGACATTCTCGAAGTCCTGCACCGCGCGAGCGGTTCGGTCGTGTCGAAAGACGACATCATGGACGCGGTCTGGCCGGGCCTGATCGTCGAGGAAAACCGGCTTCAGGTGCATGTGGCCACGCTGCGCAAGGCGCTCGGCGCGAGCCGCGACCTGATCAAGACGGTGCCCGGGCGCGGCTACCTGCTGGTCGCGAGCGCGTCGCCCGGACCGGATCTCGTGCCCGCGGCCGAAGCGCCGGCCGTCGCCGTACCGCCGGCCGTCGCGGCGCTGCCGGATGCCTGCACGTCGTCGCTGCTCGCGCCGCTGGTCGGGCGCGACGCCGAAATCGCGCAGATCGTCGACATGCTGGAACGCACGCCGGTCATCACGCTCGTCGGCGCGGGCGGCATCGGCAAGACGAGTCTTGCGGTGCGCGTCGCGCACGGCATGCGCAGCCGCGCGCACGAGCGCGTGCTGTTCGTGGAACTGGCGCGCGCGTCGACGCGCGACGACATGCTGATCGCGCTCGCCGCGGAGCTCGGCCTCGATACGCCCGGCGTGCCCGCCATCGACCGCATCGGCGACGCGTTCGCGACGTCGCGCTGCCTGCTGGTACTCGACAACGCGGAGCACATCGTCGATCTGGTGGCGAGCCTCGTCGAAACGCTGACGTCGAGCGCCGGCTCGCTGCGCGTGCTCGTGACGAGCCGCGAGCCGCTGCACATCTCGGCCGAAGCGGTGCTGCGCATGAGCCCGCTCGCGGTGCCGGACGGTAACGCGTCCGCCGCGGAAATCGTCCGTTGTTCGGCCGTCGAGCTGTTCCTGGAACGCGTGCGCGCGGCCGCGCCGGATTGCGCGGTCGACGAAGCCGGCGTGCGGCTGATCGGCGACATCTGCCGGCGCCTCGACGGGCTGCCGCTCGCGATCGAACTGGCCGCGGCGCGCGTGGCGACGCTCGGGCTCGCGGTCGTCGCGTCGCGCCTCGACGACCGGCTGAACCTGCTGACGGGCGGGCTGCGCTCGGCGCTGCCGCGTCATCAGACGCTGCGCGCGACGTTCGATTGGAGCTACGTGCTGCTCGACCGGGCCGCGCGCGCGCTGTTTCGCCGGATGGGGTGCTTCATCGGGCCGTTTTCGTTCGATGCCGCGCGCGCGGTCGCGACCGAGCCCGGCACCTCGGCCGCGGACATGATCGCGGTGCTCGGCGAGCTGGTGGCGAAATCGCTGGTGACCGTCGAGTTCGATGGCGCGTATGCGCGCTACCGGCTGACCGAATCGACGCGCGCGTACGCGCTGGAAAAACTGCACAACGAGGGCGAGTTCGAGCGCATCGTCGCGCGCCATGCGGCGTACGAGCGCGAGCGGGCGGGCGCACCTCCCGCGGCGCCCGTGCTGCTCGCCGACGTGCCGCCTGCCGATGCGCCCGCGCCGGCCGTGGATGAACCGGTGGACGCCGCCGAAGCCGGAGGCGTGCCCGAGCCCGACCGGCTGGCGCGCGCGCTGCTGGAGCCGTCGCGGATGCGCGCATGCACGGCGCGTGCGCGCCAGGTACTCGACGGGCTGGACACGGACGCCACGGGCCCGGTCGATGCCGCGCGCGAGATGCGGCTGCGGGCGGCCTGCGCGTCGGCGCTGCTGCATACCGACGGCGACGCGCTGGCCGCCGCCGCGATGTGGGACCGCACGCTCGGTCTCGCCGCGCACATCGGCGACGATGCGTTCGACGCGCGCGCGCTGGTCGGGCTGTGGAACACGATGCTGACGCTGTCGGACATTCACGAGTCGCTGCGCTACGCGACGCGCTTCGAGCGGGCGGCCGAGCGGCGCGGCGACCGGTCGCAGCGGTTGCTGGCCAACACGATGGTCGCGACGTCGCTGCATTACTTCGGCGAGCATGCGCAGGCGCGCGAGCGGCTGGAAGCGGCGACGGCCGAGCTGGCCGACGCGGGCGAACCGCCGTGCGCGCAGGCCGCGCTGGGCGTCGACATGGCGACGCTGGGGCGCACGATGCTGATCCGCCTGCTCTGGATGCAGGGCGAGCCCGAGCACGCGATGCGCGTCGCCGCGCAAGCGGTCGAGCATGCGCGCCGCGACCCGTCGCCCCTCCCGCTGTGCGTCGTGCTCGGCGCGGCCGCCGTGCCGATCGCGCTGCGCTACGGCGATCACGACATCACCTCCGACTATCTCGCGACGCTGCGCGCGACCGCCGACGCACACGGTTTCGACATCTGGCGCAGTCACGCGGAATGCCTGACCGGCCAGTTCGACATCCAGGCCGGCCATCCCGGCGCGGGCCTCGCCCGGCTCGAGCCCGCATTGCGGCGCGTCGAGGCGAGCGGCTTCCGGCGCGTGCTCGCGCCGTTGACCGTCGCATACGCGGAGGGCCTCGTGCGGACGGGCCGCGCCGATGAAGCGTGCACCCGGCTCGATGCGACGCTCGCACGCTGCCGTGCGCACGGCGAGCACCTGTTCGTCCCCGAACTGCTGCGCGTGAGAGGCGTCGCGATGCTGGAACAGGCGCGCATCGTCGGCGCGGATCTCGCCGCCGCGTACGAAGCCGACGGGCATCGCCATCTGCAGATGGCGATCCAGACCGCGAACGCGCAGGGCGCCGCGATGTGGGCGCTGCGCAGCTCGCTCGATCTCGCCGATCACCTGATCGAGCGCGGGCACACCGCGCAGGCGTCGGCGCTGGTCGCCGGCGTCGCGCGGCACTTCGATCCGCATTCGCGCGCCCACGACGTGCGCCGTTTGCTGCGCGTGCAGAATTTCGTGCGTCAGGGTGCGCCGCTCGCGCCGTGCCTGACGCGCGCGCGACGCGACACCGCCGACGCGGCGCAGCAGGCGGCATGACGATGCGCGAACCCGGTACGGCCGCGCGGCCGCGCGATCGCAGCATGCATGCCGATGCGTGCGGTGCGGCCGCTTTCCCCCGTTCGACGACCAGCAGGGCGGCCCGCGCCGCGCCGCGCGCAGGCGCGCACCGGAGGCCCGACGGTGCTTAGAGCGACGGAACCCGCGCGTTCGGCGGACCTCGTCGTGTTCAACGGTAAGATCGCGACCCAGGACGAACAGCGCTCGTTCGTCCGTGCGCTCGCCGTGAAGGACGGGACCATCGTCGCGACCGGCGACGATCGCGACGTGCTGCGCCATGCGCACGACGACACCGCCTGTATCGACCTGCACGGCCGTACCGTGATTCCGGGCCTGATCGATGCGCACCTGCAGGCGATCCGCGGCGGCATGAACTTCAACCTCGAGGTGCGCTGGGACGGCGTGCCGTCGCTGGCCGACGCGCTCGAGCTGCTGGGCCGGCAGGTACGACGCACGCCCGCGCCGCACTGGGCGCGCGTGGCGGGCGGCTGGACCGCGCTGCAGTTCGCGGAAAAGCGCGGGCCGACGACGGCCGAGCTCAACGCGATCGCGCCCGACACGCCGGTATTCGTCCAGCATCTGGCCGACAGTGCGTGGCTGAATGCGGCCGCGCTGCGCGCGCTCGGCTACGGGCGAGACACGCCCGATCCGCCCGGCGGCGAACTGCGGCGCGACCGCCATGGGCGGCCGACCGGGCTGCTGCTCGCGCGTCAGGACCCGGCGGTGCTGGACGCGGTGCTCGCCCGCGCGCCGACGCTCGATGCGGCCGACCGGGTCAACTCGACGCGGCAGTTCATGCACGCGCTGAACCGCGTCGGCGTGACGAGCGCGATCGACGCCGGCGGCGACGGCCTCGCGTATCCGGACGACTATGCGGCGGTCGCGACGCTCGCGCGGCGCGGCGAATTGACGACGCGCATCGCCTATGCGCTGGGCGCGCGGCACGCGGGCCGGGAGCTCGACGACTTCGCGAAATGGATCGCGCTGACCGCGCCCGGCGACGGCGACGCGTTCCTGCGCGCGAGCGGCGCGGGCGAGCGATTGCTGTTCTCGGCGGTCGATCTCGGGAATTTCCTCGAACCGCGCATCGAGTTGCCCGCGTCCGTCGAGGTCGAACTGGCGGCCGTCGTCCGGCTGCTCGTGCATCATCGCTGGCCGTTCCGGCTCCAGGCGACCTACGACGAATCGATCGGCCGCTTTCTCGACGTGTTCGAAGCGGTGGATCGCGACACGCCGTTCGACGGGCTGCGCTGGTGCTTCGACTGCTGCGAGACTATTTCGGACGCCAATATCGCGCGGGTCGCGGCGCTGGGCGGCGGCATCACCGTGCAGCCGCGCATGGCGTTCCAGGGCGAAGCGTTCATCGCGCGCCATGGTGCGGCGGCGGCCACGCGCGCGCCGCCGCTCCGCGCGATGCTCGCGGCCGGGCTGCCGGTCGGCGCGGGGTCCGGCGCGACGGGCGCGGCGAGCTACAACCCGTTCGTCGCGCTGTACTGGATGGTGTCGGGGCGCAGCGTGGGCGGCACCGCGCTGTATCCGGCGCGCAACCGGCTCGGCCGGATGGAGGCGCTGCGCCGCTACACGGCCGGCAGCGCGTGGTTCTCCGCGGACGAGCATCGCAAGGGCGCGCTGGTGCCCGGCCGGTACGCCGATTTCGCGGTGCTGAGCGACGATTACTTCACGATCGATGTGCGGCGCATCCCGACGCTGTCGTCGGTGCTGACGGTCGTCGACGGCAGGGTCGTGCACGCGGAACAGGAATTCTCGCCGCTTGCGCCGCCGCCGCCGCCCGTCAGCCCTGCGTGGTCGCCGGTCGCCGCAGACGGCGCGGTGGGCGCCGACGTGCGCGACCGTTCGCATGCGTCGGCGTCGGGCGACGCGTGCGGGGTGCCCGGCGTCGATGCGTGCCGTGCGCGCGGTGATGGACGCCGCTTCGCGCGACCGCGCTATCCGACGGCAAGCGCGGCCGCCGAGCGCTGCGAAGCCTTCGGCCGCTGCTGCGTCGCGTTTTGAGCGGCGCGTGCCGGTGCGCGACGCGCTGCGCGCCGGGTGTCGCCGTGCATCGAACGATTTTCCGCCCCGTGCACGGGGCATGAAGGAGACAGGATGAATGCTGCGCACCCGCGCGCATCGGCCACCGGCGACGAAGTGGCCGGCGTGCGCATTCCGCGCACGCCCGTGACGGTCGAAGCCGCCGACGCGGCCCGCGCGTCGTTGCCCGCCGCGCTCGCCGCTCATGCGGCGCGCGTGTTCGTGTTCGCGTCGCTCGCCGCGCGGCGTGCAGGCGACGCGTGCGACGCCGACGCACTGTACGTCGCCGCGATGTACGCGAACATGGGATTGAGCCCGGCGTACTGTCGTTCGACCGAACGCTACGAGCTCGACGGCGCGGACGCCGCGCACGCGCTGCTGCTGCGGCATCGCCGGTCGCGGCGCATGCGCGACGACGTGTGGCACGCGGTCGCGCTGCATACGACACCGGGCGTGGCCGCCCGCGCGTCGCCGCTTGCGCGCGCACTGGCGTGCGCCGTGTCGACGGACCTGATGGCGACCGACTTCGACGCGTATACCGCCGACGAACGC
>NZ_BBSK01000123.1:0-72461 GCF_001319805.1 Burkholderia sp. E168m22 | reverse complement strand
CGTGAGACTCTTGATACTTTTGCTATCTGATCCGAGGATCAGCTCGCTTTCATCAAGCGCCCACACTTATCGGCTGTTAATTTTTAAAGAGCATTTCTGCGAGGAATCTTGAACCCCTCAGCAGCGCTGCGTTTTCAGCAGCAGAGAAACGAGATTATGAACCGTGTTTCGCAGCTCGTCAACAACTTTCTGAACGACTTCGTTGCGACTGCGGGGCTCAACTTCCGTGCCGCCGAGGCTCGCTACCACCGAACCCCAACAGCACTGCTTCCCTTCCTTCCGCGCCGCGTTTCCGTTAGCGCGAAAGAGGCGTGATTCTATGCATCCCCCGGCGATCGCGCAAGGGGTTTCGTGAAAAATATAAGGCGCCGCACGCTGCCGCGTGCGGCGCCTTATATAGAAGCAGCCGAATCGTCAGGAACGTGCGCGCACCTGACGCGCGACGATCTCCATATAGTGATCGAGATCCGGTGTCGCCTTGCCTTCCTCCTTCGCCGTATCGTCCCAGCGGCGCAGGCGCAACGCATCCTCCGCGAACGGGCGCCGCAGGAACGCCGCCGTCTCCTCTTCACTGAAGACGCCGCCCTGCAACGCCAGACTGCGCACCGAGTCCGGCGACAGGCTCTCAAAGTAGCCGGCATCCGTGCGGCACAGGCAGCGCTTCGCGTCGACATGCAGCCGGATCGGCTCCAGCACCGCGTCGGAAAACAACGGACGCAGGAATGGCAGCACGTAATACTGATGCAGATCGTCGATCCCGCGCGCGCTCGGCGTGTCGCCCTGACGGTTCAGCAGATGGCCGAGGTCATGCAGGAACGCCGCCGCGACCAGCGCTTCGTCCACCCCGGACTCCTCCGCCAGCAAGCCGCTCTGCAATGCATGCTCCAGCTGCGTGACCGGTTCGCCGCTATAGGCCACATGGCCATGCTCGCGATACAGCCCGTGGATCTCTTCCACCGTCAACGCCATCCACTCACTCCCAAGGCAGCGAAAACGTCTTCAGGTTCGTGAAGCTCTTCATCGCCTCCTGGACGCCTTCCTTGTAACCGAGCCCCGAATCCTTGATCCCGCCGAACGGCGACAGTTCGATCCGGTATCCCGGCACTTCCCACACGTTCACCGTGCCGACCTTCAGCTCGTTCACGAACCGTACGACCGCCGCCGTACTGTCCGTACAGACACCCGACGACAGCCCGAACGCCGTGCCGTTGCTGATCCGGATCGCGTCTTCGATCGTATCGAATGCGATGACGGGCGACACAGGGCCGAAGGTCTCCTCGCGCACGATCGTCATCGACGGATCGACGTTGTCGAGCACGGTCGGCGCATACAGCGCGCCGCGCCGCACGTTGCCGGTCAGCAGGCGCGCGCCCTGCGCGACCGCCTCGTTCACCCGTACCTCGAACAGCCGCGCCGCCGTCTCGTCGATCACCGTGCCCATTTCGTTCGCGGGATCGAACGGATCGCCGTATTTCCATGCGCGCGTCTTCTCGACGAGCAATTCGGTGAACGCGGGCGCGATCGAGCGCTGCACCAGCATCCGCTTGACGGCCGTACAGCGCTGGCCCGAATTCCGGTACGAGCCGAGCACCGCCAGCGATGCCGCGCGGTCGAGATCGGCATCGGCCAGGACGATCAGCGGATCGTTGCCGCCCAGCTCCAGCACGATGCGTCGATAGCCGGCCCGCGCGGCAATCGCCTTGCCGATCGCGACGCCGCCCGTGAAGGTAATCAGCGACGCATGCGGATGCGTGACGAGCTCGTCCGCGATCTCGGCCGGGTTGCCGGTCAGCACCTGCAGCATCGGTTCCGGCAGCCCGGCTTCATACAGCAAGTCGGCCAGATAGAACGCCGACAGCGGCACCTTCTCCGACGGTTTCACGATCACGCGATTGTTGGTCGCGATCGCCGGCGCGATCTTGTGCGCGACCTGGTTCATCGGATGATTGAACGGCGTGATCGCGACGATCACACCGTCGAGCGGCTGGCGCTGCGAGAACACGCGCCGCGCCTTGCCGTGGGGCGTCAGGTCGCACGAGAAACTCTGCGCGTCGTCGCGCAGCGCCTCGGCCGCCGCGAACTTCAGCACGTCGGCCACACGGCCGATCTCGTAGCGCGAATCCTGTTTCGACAGCCCCGACTCGAGCGTGATCAGGTCGGACGCTTCCTCGGTGCGCTCGCGCAGCAGCGCGGCCGCACGTTCGAGAATCTGCGAGCGCGCGTAGCGCGTAAGCGTCGGCCGGTAGGCCATCGCGTAATCGAACGCCGCGCGCACGTCGTCGACGCTGGCGAGCGGCGCGGTGCCGACGCGCGTGCCCGTGTACGGGTCCGTGACGTCGAGCGTGCGCTCGCGCATCGCGTGCGTGCCGCACCAGCGCAACGCCTCGGCACGAAACGACGGATGATCCTGCCGCGGATGAGCCATCATGTCGCGATCCGGTTCAACACGAAATCGAACACGTCGAAGTTGCGCGGGCGACGTGCGGGATCGTCCCGCTCGATACGGCGATTGAACAGCAGCGGCACTTCCTGCTCGGATACGCCGCCATGCGAACGCAACGGCACCGTGAGCCCCGACAGGTCGTGTTCGCGCTCGCGGGTACCGAGCGTCATGTCGCGGCGGCCGATCACGACGAGATCGCCGATCCGGTCGGCCGGCAGTTCGAAGCGAGCGGCGGCTTCCGCGTTGTCGAGCACGAGCTCGACGCCGTCGAGTCCGCCGACGCGCCACATCGCCTCGGCCCGGTCGACGCCCGGCGCCAGGTAGATCGTCGCGAACGAACCGAGCGCACCGTGATGCACGACGTACGGATCGGTAATCGGCAGGATCACGCGCGCAGCCTGCGTGCCGTACCAGCCGTCGAAGGCATCCTGCAGATAGATCACGTTCGGCCGGCCCGTCGCCGGATCGTGCTTCGCGTTCATCCCGTGGTCGGCCGTGAGGCCGATCGCCCAGCCAAGCGCGTCGAGCTGCGCAAGGTAACCGTCCATCATCGCGTAGAACGCGTTCGCGCCGGCACTGCCCGGCTCGCACTTGTGCTGCACGTAGTCGGTGGTCGACAGGTACATCAGGTCGACCTGCCGCGTCTGCGCGAGCCGGACGCCGGCCGCGAACACGAATTCGGACAACGCCGCGCTGTACACGTCCGGCGACGGCAGGCCGACCCAGTCGAGCACGTCGACGATGCCGTTTTCCGCGAGATTGGCCTGCGCGGCCTTCTCGGCCGAAAAGCAGATGCCGTTCAATTGCCAGCCGAGCAGTCGGCGCAGCTTGTCCTTCGCGGTGACGACGGCCACCCGCGCGCCGGCGTCGGACGCCGCCGCGAGCAGCGTGCCGGCCCGCAGGTAGGCCGGATCGTTCATCATGACTTCGGCGCCGCGCCCGCCGTCAGCGGCCGGGTCCCAGAAATAGTTGCCGCAGATGCCGTGAACCGACGGCGGCACGCCGCAGACGATCGACAGATTGTTCGGGTTGGTGAAGGTCGGCACGACGCAATCCGCACGCCACGCGGTGCCTTCCGCGATCGTCCGGCCGATGAACGGCGCGACGCCGGCTTCCACCGCGCATTCGAGATAGTCGTACTCGCAGCCGTCGACACAGATGACGACGGTCGGGTCCACCGGCAACCGGTAGCGCCGGCCGTTGACGTCGATCGAGCGTCCCGCGAGATCCGACGAACCCTTGCCGGCGGCCGGTTGCTCGCCGGGGAGCCGCAACGCGAACGCGGCGTTCATGATGCCGCCCGCTTGCCGCGCGGCACGCGTGCGGCGATCAGCAGCAGCGCCGCGAGCGACGCGCCGAGCATCAGCAGCGACAGCGCCGACGCCGGCAGGTAATAGCCGCGCTCCACCTGGCCGATCACGACGATCGGCACGGTCGCGAAGCCGGGCGGATACACCGTCAGCGTTGCGCCGAGCTCGCCGAGCGACAGCGCGAAGCCGAGCGCGAGGCTCGCGCGCAGCGCCGGCACGAGCTGCGGCAGCAGCACGCGGCGCAACACCATCGCGGGCGGCGCACCGAGGCTCGCCGCGGCTTCGCGCAGCACGGTCAGTTCCGGGCGCAGCGCGGCGGCCGCGCAGCGATAGCAGAACGGCAGAATCAGCGCGAGCTGCACCAGCACGACGATCGCCGCCGAGCTCGACAGGTCGAGCGGCTTCTGGTGATACGCGATCAGCACCGCGAGCCCGAGCACGACGCTCGGCACGCCGTTCGGCACCATCACGAGCGCGTCGACGAGCGCGCCCAAGCCGCGCCGGTCGCGCCCTTCGAGCGCGAGCGCCAGCCACAGCCCGAGGATTGTGCCGAGCGCCGATACGCCAAAGCCGATTTCGAGGCTGGTCAGCAGCGCGTCGTATTCCGGCGAGCCGAGCCGCTCGAACCAGCGCAGGCTGTAGCCGGCCGGCAGAATCGTGCCCGACCATTGCGTCGACACGCTCGACAGCGCGACGACGACGACCGGCAGCACGAACAGCCAGAAGCACGCGAATGCGGCCAGCGCGAGCGCGGCCCGCGACGCATGCTTGAGCAGCGCGTCGGTCCAGCCGAGCGGGTGACGCGGCACGGCTTGCCCGATACGGAATTCAGCGGACATCGTTCCCTCCCGTCGCACGCCGGTTCACCCGGCGATAAACCGCATACAGCGCCAGCGATAGCGACAACATCACGACCGCGCCGGCCGACGCGGTCGGCAGGTCGAGATCGACGGTCGCGCTGCTGTAGATCGCGACCGGCAGCGTGACGAGCCGCGCGCTGCCGAGCACGAGCAGGATGCCGAACTCGTTCAGCGTCAGCAGAAAGCACAGCACGGTGCCGGCGGCGATGCCCGGCCATGCGATCGGCAGCACGACGCGGCGCGCGAGCATCCAGCCGGGCGCGCCGAGGCTGCGCGCGGCTTCGATCAGCCGCAGGTCCAGCGTCGCAAACGACGCGAGCGTCGGCCGCACGACGAACGGCGTGTAGAACACGGTCTGCGCGAGAATCACGCCGCCGATGCCGAACAGGAAATCGAGCGGCGGGTTCTCGAGATGGAACAGGTGCTGCAGCGCGATGCTGATCGAGCCCTGCGAGCCGTACAGGAAGATCAGCGTGAACGCGACGAGGAACGACGGAAACGCGACGTACAGCTCCAGGAAGCGCGTGACGAGCGACGCGCCCGGGAACGGCCGGAAGAACAGCAGCGCGGCCAGCAGCACGCCGAGCACCGACGCGGTGCCGGCGCTCGCGAACAGCACGCCGAGCGTCGTCAGCAGCACGTTGCGCGTGTCGGGATTGCCGAAGAAGGTCCGGTACGCGGCGAAACTCAACCCGTGATCGCCCGTCACGCTCAGCAGCACGAGCCGCACCAGCGGATAGACGACGAGCGGGCCGAGCACGACGATCGCGAGCGCGGCCAGGTGCAGGTCGCCGATGCGCCTGCGGCGTCGCGCGGCAGCGGCGTGTGCCGCGGCCGACGCGAGCACGTGCGGCGGCAGGCCGGCTTCAGGGCTCGATAAGGACGACATCGTCTGCCTCGCAATGCAGGGACACGCGCGCACCGCGCTCGGGGGCCACGCCGCGGCCGCGTTGCATCGTGACGCGCACGGGCTCGTCGGGCGCCGCGTCGATCACGACCGCGATCGACAGATCCGCGCCCTGCCATTCGACCGACGACACGGTGCCGTGCAGGCCGCCCGCCGCGGGCGGCATCACGGTGAGGCGCTCGGGGCGCACGCACGCGACCTTGCCGCGCACCTCGTGGCGCGGATCGCCGAGCGGAAAGATCACGTGCGGCGGCAGCAGGTTCGCCGGGCCGAGATAGCGCGCGACGTAGCCGTCCCGCGGCGCGTCGTACAACTGTTGCGGCGTGCCGAGCTGCGCGATGTGGCCGTCGCGCATCAACAGCGCGCGGTCGGACAGCACGAGCGCATCGTCGCGGTCGTGCGTCACGCAGACGACGGTCAGGTTCGGCAGGCGCTCGTGCAGCGCCTTCAGTTCGCTGCGCACCGACGCGCGCAGGTTGGCGTCGAGCGCCGACAGCGGCTCGTCGAGCAGCAGCACGTCGGGCTCGATCACGAGCGCGCGGGCCAGCGCGACGCGTTGCTGCATCCCGCCCGACAGTTGCGCCGGCAGATGGTGGCCGGCATCGCCGAGCTGCACGAGCTTGAGCGCATCGGCGACGCGGCGCGTCACTTCCGACGACGCCATGCCGCGTGCGCGCAGCCCGAATGCGACGTTCTCGAACACCGACAGGTGCGGAAACAGCGCGTAATTCTGGAACAGCAGACCGAGATTGCGCTTGTGCGGCGGCGCATGGGTCAGGTCGCGTCCGGCCACGGTCAGCGTGCCGGTCAGGCCGTCGGCCTTCACGAACCCGGCGATGAAGCGCAGCAGCGTGGTCTTGCCGCAGCCGCTCTTGCCGAGCACGGTCAGAAATTCACCGGCGCCGATCGACAGCGACAGATCTTCCAGCACCGTGCGTGCGCCGTAGCGCACGCTCAGATGCTCGATCTGCACGCCGCCCGGCGCGCCGGACCGCAGCGTCGCGTGCGGTTCGGCGGCGCCGAATGCGCCGGGATGGGTCAGGGTGGTGTCCACCGGGTTCATCCTCTTGCTCGCTGATACAGGCGGCGTGCGCCGGTCACTTCGGCTTGACGACGTCGAGCTGCTTGCCCGAGCTGCCGATCACGTCCTTCTTCCAGCGCTCGATCCATTCCGGCTTCTTCGCCATCACCTGGGTCCAGTCGACCGGAATCAGCTTCACGCCCGCGATCGCCTTCTTGACCGCTTCGCCGTTCTTGCCGGCCAGCGGCACGTCGGTGCGGCCCGGGATGCCGTACATGTCCGGCACCTTCGACTGCACTTCCGTCGACATCAGGTAGTCGATCAGCTTCCTGCCGGCGTCCTGGTTCGGGCCGCTCTTGATCAGGCCGATGCCGTACGGGAGCTGAAACGTGGTCGGCTGGTCGCCGGCCTTCGCGGCCAGGAAGATCGGCTTGACGGACAGCGCGCCGTGTTCGGCGTCGTCGAGATCCATCTGCAGGTCGCCGTTCGCGACGCTGATCTCGTTACGCGACAGCAGCACGTTCAGGTAGCCCGTACCCTTCGTGTGGAACTTCACGCTCTGCGACAGCTTCGCGAGGTAGTCGAACGCCTTGTCCTCGCCCATCAGCGACGTCGTCAGGATCAGCACGGCCATCCCGTCGCCGGCCGTGGCCGGGTTCGAGTACGCGACCTTGCCGGCATAGCTGGGCGACAACAGGTCGGCAAACGTCTTCGGCTGGTTCTTCACGACGTCCGGGTTGATCGCGAACGAGAAGTAGTTGTTCACGAAGGTCGCCCACGTGCCGTCCTCGGCCTTCGCAATGGCCGGCACGTTCTTGTAGTTCACGCTCTGGTACGGCTGCAGCAGACCCATCTGGCCGGCTTGCTGGATGAACGGCGGCAACGTGACGATCACGTCGGCCTTCGGGGAATTCTTCTCGATGTTCGCGCGGTTCACCACCTCGCCGCTGCCCGCCGTCACGATATTGACCTTCACGCCTTCCTTCTTCTCGAAAGCCGGCAGCACATCGCGATAGAGGTTCTCGAGGCCGTCCGCCGTGTACAGCACGACCGCGTTCGCCGCATGCGCCGGCATCGCGGCGCCTTGCAGCAGACCGGCGGCGCAGGCGGCCAGCGCGAGCTTGCGGAACGCGCCGGCGGCGGCGCGCGAGGGTTTCTGCAGTGTCATCTCACTTCTCCGTAGGCGGAACACCAAACGGCCGGGGCACGATCCGGCTCTCCTGTTATCTCCGGGCAGGCCGCTGGACGCCCCGCCGCGCTACCGCGCTCAGGCTGGGTGTCGCGCGGCAACCGAAGGATCACAGCGTTCGATGACAAAGCCGTGACGAATGCCACAATTTCCAAAAAATGACACATTTTGCCACTATCATGCAAGTCATTCAGACATGACGTCCGCTGTTTCGTCCGCCCTTGCTGGAGATAAAAACCATGCCCGCCCCGATCCTGCTCACGCCCGGCCCGCTCACCACGTCCGCCACAACACGCCACGCAATGCAACATGACTGGGGGTCGTGGGACGCTGCTTTCAATCAGTTGACGGCCAGCGTCTGCGCGGATCTCGTCGCCATTGCGCATGGCGGAGACGAGTACGTGTGCGTGCCGATGCAGGGCAGCGGCACGTTCTCGGTCGAAGCCGCGCTCGGCACGCTGGTGCCGCGCGACGGCGTCGTGCTGGTGCCCGACAACGGCGCGTATTGCGCGCGCATCCTGAAGATTCTCGGCCGGCTCGGCATCGACGCGATCGCGTTGCCGTTCGGCGAGGACGCGGCCGTCGACGCGGCGGCCGTCGAGGCCGCGTTCGCGCGCGAGCCGCGCATCACGCACGTCGCGCTCGTGCACCTGGAAACGAGCGCCGGAATCCTGAATCCGCTCGACGCGATCGCGGCCGCATGCCGGCGGCACGGCAAGCGGCTGATCGTCGATGCAATGAGTTCGTTCGGCGCGCTGCCGATCGCGCTGGCGGACAGCGGCATCGACGCGCTGATCTCGGCCAGCGGCAAATGTCTCGAAGGGGTGCCGGGGATGGGGTTCGCGATCGTGCGGCGCGACGCGCTCGACGCGAGCGAAGGCAACTCGCCGTCGCTCGCGCTCGATCTCCACGATCAGTACGCGTATCTGCGCAAGACGGGGCAATGGCGCTTCACGCCGCCGACGCACGTGATTGCCGCGCTGCGCGCCGCGCTCGACCAGTACCTCGCCGAAGGCGGCCAGCCGGCGCGGGGCGCGCGCTATGCGGACAACTGTCGGACGCTGGTCGAATCGATGCGCGCGCTCGGCTTCGTGCCGTTCCTCGACGCGAGCGTGCAGGCGCCGGTGATCGTCACGTTTCACGCGCCCGACCATCCGGCCTACGATTTCCGCCGCTTCTACGACGCGGTGCGCGGCGCGGGCTTCATCCTGTATCCGGGCAAGCTCACGCGGCTCGAGACGTTCCGCGTCGGCTGCATCGGCGCGATCGATGCGGGCGATATCCGGCGTGCGGTCGCCGCGATCGGGGCCGCGGTCGAGTCGCTCGGCATCGCGATGCAGCCCGCATGAAGCGGGGGGCATGCCGGCCCGCCCGCCTGCGCCCGCAAACAAAAAAGCCCGGCGGCCGATTGGCCGCCGGGCGAACGCACCGAATGTGCGGGGAACCAGTGCTTACAGCTCGATCCGCTTGATGTCGCCGACGACGAAGATATACGACAGCGCGCCGACCAGCGCGATCACGCCGATGAACACGAGCGCGCCGACGAACGAGCCGGTCGACGCGACGATGAAGCCGACGACGAGCGGCGTGATGATGCCGGCGAGGTTCGCCGCGAAGTTGAAGATGCCGCCCGTCACGCCGAGCAGGCCGTCCGGCGCGATGTCCGACACGAGCGTCCAGCCGAGTGCGGCCATGCCCTGCGCGAAGAATGCGACCGACATGATCGCGATCACCGCTTCGTTGCTCTGCACGTAGTTCGCGAGAATGATCGTCGACGCGAGCAGCAGGCCCGCGATGATCGGCAGCTTGCGTGCGAGGTTCGCGGACTTGCCGCGGCGCAGCAGCCAGTCGGAGAAGATCCCTCCGAACATCACGCCGACCGACGCGGCGATGAACGGCATCACCGCGAAGAAACCGATCTTCAGCCAGCCCATGTGGCGTTCGGTTGCCAGATAGGTCGGGAACCAGGTCAGGAAGAACACGAGCGTCGAGTTGCCGGCGAACTGGCCGAGGCAGATGCCGGCGAGCTGGCGCTTCTTCACCAGCTGGCCGACCATCGACCAGCTGAACTGGGCCTGCGCCGGCTTGTCGCCCTTGTCGCCGCTCTTGCGCGCACCGTGAACGAGACCGCCGCCCGCTTCGATGTACGCGAGTTCCTCGGCGTTCGCGCCCGGATGGTTGCGCGGCTCGTGGTAGAACTTCCACCAGATCAGGCCGAACGCAATGCCGACCGCGCCCACGACCCAGAACAGCGAGCGCCACCCGAACGCGCCCATCAGCGCGAACAGCACCGGGCTGAAGAACGCGAGGCCGATGTATTCGCCGACGGTATAGGTACCCGTCGCCATCGCGCGTTCGTTCTGCGGGAACCACGTCGCGACGACGCGGCTGTTGGTCGGGAAGCACGGCGCTTCCGTCACACCGAGACCGAGCCGGCACGCGAGCAGCGTCGCGACACCCGGCACGAAGCCTTGGAGGAACGTGCACAGCGACCACAGCGTCATCGACCAGTAATAGGTGACCTTGCTGCCGAAGCGGTCGAGGAACAGGCCGCCGGGCACCTGCATCGCCACGTACGTCCACGAAAACGCGGAGAACATGATGCCCATCACGGCCGCATTGATGCCGAGCTCCTTGGTGAGCTGCGGCGCAGCCACGCCCAGCACGGTGCGGTCGAGATAGTTGATCATCGTGCCGATCGCGAGCAGCGCGAGGATCTTGTAGCGCGCCGACGTGCGCCGGACCGTGCCGGCCGCCTGCGCCGGCGCGGCGCTCGTGTGGGTGGTGTGCTGCATGGTCGTCTCCTGGTCTCTTTGTCTGTAAGGGGGTCAGCGCGCGACGAGCGACTGAAAGTGACTGAACATCCGCTCGGCGTCGGGCGTGCGTCCGGTGAAGAGCTCGAACGCGTCGACGGCCTGGTACACGGCCATCCCGCCGCCCGGCAGCGTGGCGCAGCCGGCCGCGCGCGCGGCGTGGATCAGTTCGGTTTCGAGCGGGAAATACACGATGTCGGCCACCCACATGCCCGCGTGGAGCAGGTCGGCCGGCAGCGGCAGGCCCGGATGCTTGACCATGCCGGTCGGCGTGCAGTGGATCAGGCCGGTCGCGGCGCGCATCGCGGCCGCGAGATCGCTGCCCGGCGTGACTCGGGCGGCGGGAAAGCGTTGCTGCAATTCGCCCGCCAGCGCGGTGGCACGCGTGCCGTCGACATCGAAAATCGTCAGTTCGGCCGCGCCCATCTGCAGCGCCGCGTGCGCGACGGCCGCGCCCGCGCCGCCCGCGCCGAGCTGGACGACGCGTTCGAGCGACGCGCCGGGCAGCCCGCGGCTGAACGATTTCGCGAAACCCGACCAGTCGGTGTTGTGACCGATCCGCTTGCCGTCCTTGAACAGCACGGTGTTCACCGCGCCGAGCGCGCGCGCGTCGTCCGACAGCGCGTCGAGGTGCTCGATCACGCGCTGCTTGCACGGGTGCGTGATGTTCAGCCCGTTGTAGCCCATCCGCTGCGCGGCGTCGAGCAGTTGCGGCAGCGCGTCGGCGGTCACGCCGAGCACATCGAGATCGATGCGCCGGTACACGTAGCCGAAGCCCTGGCGGAACCCTTCTTCCTCGTGCATCGCGGGCGACAGCGAACCGCCGATGCCCTGGCCGATCAGGCCGATCAGAAACGACGGGCGGCTCATCGTGCGGCTCCCTGCGCGAACAGCGTCGCCAGGCGCTGCAGCGCGAACACGTAGCCTTCGGTGCCGCAGCCGCAGATCACGGCTTCGGCGATCGCCGAGATATACGAATGGTGGCGAAACGCCTCGCGGCGATGGACGTTCGAGATGTGCACTTCAATCACCGGCTTCGCGATCGCGGAAAGCGCGTCGGCCAGCGCCACCGACGTATGCGTATAGGCGGCCGGATTGATCACGATGCCGTGCGTGTCGTGACGCGCGGCATGCAGCCAGTCGATCAGCTGATGCTCGGCGTTCGACTGGCGGAACTCGATTTCCAGCCCGAGCCCTTCCGCCGCCGTGCGGCAGCGCTGCTCGAGATCGGCGAGCGTTTCCGCGCCGTAGATATGGGGCTCGCGCGTGCCCAGCAGATTGAGGTTCGGGCCGTTCAGCACCAGCACCTTGTGCTTGCTCATCGTGTTTCTGCTCCTGAAACAGGGGCGGACCACGATCGGCGCCGCCCCGAAGACATCGGAATTTGGCGCTAGTGTGCGCCCGCGCAAGCGGGCTGTCTTTTCGGGTTTTCGCTAATTTGTACCACCTAGTTAGTTTGTACAATACCGATGACTAGCCTAGTAAATTCGGGATATGGCGCGCGCGTCGAACTCAACGACTGGTTCATTCAGGGTCGGTTCGGCGGGCGTCGTGTCCCGCTCATCCGCAGGAATCGCCCATGCAGCGCTCGATCGCCACCGTCTCCCTGTCCGGCACGCTCGCCGAGAAGCTCGCCGCCGTCCAGGCCGCGGGCTTCGACGGCGTCGAAATCTTCGAAAACGACCTCGTCTACTTCGACGGATCGCCGGCCGACGTCAGGCGCATGGCCGCCGATCTCGGCCTCGACATCGTGCTGTTCCAGCCGTTTCGCGACTTCGAGGGCGTGAGCCCGGCTCAGCTCGCGCGCAACCTCGACCGCATCAAGCGCAAGTTCGACGTGATGCATGCGCTCGGCACCGACCGCATCCTCGTCTGCAGCAGCGTGGCGGCCGATACGATCGCCGACGACGGGCTGCTCGTCGACCAGCTCGGCGTGCTCGCCGAAGCCGCCCGGCAGGCTGGCGTGGTCGCCGCATACGAAGCGCTCGCGTGGGGCCGCGTCGTGAAGCGGTACGGCCACGCGTGGAAGCTCGTGAACGCGGTGAACAGCCCGCACCTCGGCCTCGCGCTCGACAGCTTCCACACGCTGTCGCTCGACGATTCGCCGGACGGGATCGCCGACATCCCCGGCGACCGGATCGCGTTCGTGCAGATCGCCGACGCGCCGAAGCTCGTGATGGACGTGCTCGAATGGAGCCGCCACTACCGCTCGTTCCCGGGCCAGGGCGACTTCGACCTGGCGCGCTTCACCGCGCGCGTGATCGAGTCGGGCTATACGGGCCCGCTGTCGCTCGAGATCTTCAACGACGGCTTCCGCGCGGCGCCGACCGCGCTCACGGCCGCCGACGGCCATCGCTCGCTGCTCTATCTGGAAGACCTGACGCGCGCGCGGCTCGCGCAGGAGGGCCGCGCGCCGGCCGCCAGCCAGCCGCTGTTCGCCCCGCCCGCGCCGCCCGCGCACGTCGGGTTCCAGTTCATCGAATTCGCGGTCGACGCACAGGCGGCGGCAACCGTCGGCGAATGGCTCGGCCGGATGCGCTTCCGGCTCGCCGGCCGGCATCGCTCGAAGGACGTGACGCTGTTCCAGCACGGCGCCGCGTCGATCGTGCTCAACGCCGAGCGCGACTCGTTCGCCGATGCGTTCTTCCAGCAGCACGGGCTGTCGCTGTGCGCGTCCGCGTTCCGGGTCGACGACGCGAACGTGGCGTTCGAACGCGCGGCCGGCTTCGGCTACGCGCCGTTCTCCGGCCGCGTCGGGCCGAACGAGCGCGTGCTGCCGAGCGTGAAGGCGCCGGACGGCAGCCTCGAATATTTCGTCGACGAAGCGCCGGATACGCCCACGCTATATGAATCGGACTTCGTGCTGACCGACATCGACGGCCCGACCGAGGTCGGCCCGCTGACGGGCATCGATCACGTGTGCCTCGCGCTGCCGGCCGACGCGCTCGACACCTGGATCCTGTTCTTCAAGACGGCGTTCGGCTTCGAGGCCGAGCGCAGCTGGCTCGTGCCCGACCCGTACGGGCTGATGCGCAGCCGCGCGGTGCGCAGCGCCGACGGCTCGGTGCGGATCGCGCTGAACGCGTCGGTCGACCGTCACACGGCCGTCGCCGAATCGCTCGACCGCTATCACGGCACCGGGCTGAACCACGTCGCGTTCCGCACCGACGACATCGTGAAGACGGTTGCCGCGTTCGCAGCCGACGGCGTGCCGTTCCTGCGCATTCCGGCCAATTATTACGACGATCTCGCCGCGCGCTACGCGCTGCCGGACGAGCTGATCGATACGCTGAGCGCGCATCACCTGCTGTACGACCGCGACGAGCACGGCGGCGAATTCCTGCATGCGTATACGGAACTGGTCGACAACCGCTTCTCGCTCGAGATCGTCGAACGGCGCGGCGGGTACGACGGCTACGGCGCGGCGAATGCGGCCGTGCGGCTCGCCGCGCAGGCGCAGCGGCGAAAATAAGGATAGGAGGCGGAGTTTGGGGCCGGACCGTGCTCGCGATTCGGCGATCGACGGGACGAGTCCCTCCCGCCCGCGCCATCGGGGTATATCGCCCCGCCGAGTACCGGCCCGCGCGGCCCGTCACGGTCGTGTCGGAAGCCGCGCTTCGTCTGACGTTACATGCCGTAACCCATACCGCAGTGCAGCATTGCGTCGCCCGCCCCCGTTTTAAGAATCGCTTAAGTCTTCGACGGCACCATCCGCAACCAGTACCCGATGGTTATCTCGAAAAGGAGGAAAGCGATGAGCGCCGTAGAAGCACCCGCGGGCCGCCCGGCCGCGCCCCCTGCAAAGAAGACGATGCTGCGCCGCCTGCTCAGTCATCACGAAATCGCGACGCTGCTCGTGCTGCTGCATGCACCGATCGGCGCGAACGCCAAACCCGAATTGCCCGCGCTGCAGGAAGCCGGCCTCGTCGAAATGGTCAAGCTCGACCCCGATACGGCCCCGAGCTTCCGGCTGACCGAAGACGGCACGGCCGTCCTGAAAGGGCTCGGCTACCGCTGAGCCGCTGCTTTCACCCGTTTCACCCTTTCCAGTTTCCCCGCCTTACCCGATCCCTGCGACGCGCCGGCCACGCCGGCGAGTCGCGTCACCCTGCCCGCTCCTGCAGCATCAACCGGTATTCCGTCGGCGTCACGCCGACCGTCGCCTTGAACTGGCGCGTGAACGCGCTGTGATCCGTGTAGCCGCATAGCGCGGCGACGTCGGTCACCTTGTCGTGCGTGACGAGCAGCGCGGTGGCCGCGTCGAGCCGCGTCTTCAGCAGCACCTGGCGCGGCGTCAGGTGGAACACCTTGTGAAAGTAGCGTTCGAGCTGCGCGACCGACATGCCGGCCATCTGCGCGAGCTGCTTCAGGTTCAGCGGCTGCACGTAGTGATCCTGGATGTGCTGGACCACGTCGGCGAGCCGGCTGTACGCCGGGTGCGAGCCCTCGTGCGCCTTCAGGTCGCGCGAGATGCCCGCGAGGCCGACCACCCCGCCCGCGGCGTCGCGCAGCGGCTCCTTGCAGGTCAGGCACCAGCCCGGCTGGCGGCCCGGATACAGGTGCAGCTCGAGCTGATCCATCAACTGCTGGCCGGCGTTGATCGTCGCCATGTCCTGCTCGAAGTAACTGCGGCCGAAGCGGCGCGGAAACACCTCGTCGGCGGTCTTGCCCAGCAGGTCGCGCTTGTCCTTGTAGCCGCAGCGCATCGCCAGCGTGCGATTGACGAGCGCGTAGCGGCCGCTCGCATCCTTCACGAAGAACGCGACGTCCGGCAGCGCATCGAACACCGGTTCGAGCAGGCGAAAATGCGCGAGCATCGCGCCGAAATCGGCGTTGTCGGGCGGGTCGCGCAACGTGTCGGACAGGCTCATGGGCGGTACGGCAAGCAAGGTCGTCATCCCGGCAACCGCGAAGCGAGTGGCAGATGGCGTCGATTATAGGAGCGCCCCTTCGATCGCGTCGCGCCGAGCGCGGGGCGGGCAAGGCGGCAGCCGGTTGCATCGTGCATCCCGTCGGTTACATCGGTGAGCAGCAGAGGTTGTGCACGCAACCGCTTCGCAGTACCTGCGCGGCCGGCGGCCGTTCCGCTTCCGCCATGGCCGGCGCAGCGCATCGACACACCGGCACCACGCACCCGGACTCGCCATCCTAAAAATGCCGGCGCCCCGCGTCTTGGCGGGTTTGCGCATTCGTCATGACGATTTCGGCATATATCAGGGTAATCGACGATATGCCGATATCGTCGCCGGCCACGCATCGAACGCGCAAGACGCGTGCATTTTCGCACCCTAGACTTCGCTTCACGGTCGCGAGACGACCTCCCGCCGCTGCCGCAATCGGCATGCACGGGCCGCCGCATCCGCCATCGCGCACGCCGATTCCGGCACAGCGCGCACGGCCGACGGCGTACTTGCATGGCCAGCACATCGGCCTGCCGATCGAACCGTCTCGCCCGGTTTACCGGCGCCGGCCCGCATGCCGGCGGCGGCCCAACCACGCCATCAAGGGGAAGTGAAAGTGAAGCTGAAGGTATCGCACGTCGCGCTGGCCGCCGCCTGCGCACTGTCGGGCGCGCACGCCGTCGCCGCCGACGTCGTCAAGATCGGTTTCGCCGCACCGCTGACCGGCCCGCAGTCGAATTACGGCACGGACATGCAGAAGGGCGTGCAGCTCGCGATCGCCGATTTCAACGCGACGCATCCGACGATCGGCGGCAAGCCCGTCACGTTCCAGCTCGACTCGCAGGACGACCAGGCCGACCCGCGCACCGGCACGACCGTCGCGCAGCGGCTGATCGACGACAACGTCCGCGGGATCATCGGCCACTTCAACTCGGGCACCAGCATTCCGGCGTCCGACCTGTACGATCGCGCGGGGCTGCCGCAGATCTCGATGGCGACGTCGCCGCAATACACCGCGCGCGGCTACAAGACGACCTACCGGCTGCTGACGAGCGACGCGCAGGCCGGCCGCATCGTCGGCACGTACGCGGTCAAGACGCTGCGCTTCAAGCGCATCGCGATCATCGACGACCGCACCGCCTACGGCCAGGGCATCGCCGACGAATTCGCGAAGGCCGTGGAAGCGGCCGGCGGCACGATCGTCAAGCGCGACTTCACGAACGACAAGGCGCTCGATTTCTCGGCGATCCTGACCAACCTGAAGGGCGTGAATCCAGACGCGGTCTTCTACGGCGGCGGTGACGCGCAATCGTCGCCGATGATCCGCAAGATGCGCCAGCTCGGGATGAAGTCGGCGTTCGTGACGGGCGAAATGTCGCGCTCGCCGACGTTCCTGAAGGTCGGCGGCGACGCGGCCGAAGGCGCGATCGTCTACATGGGCGGGCTGCCGAAGGAAAAGATGCCGGGCTTCTCCGGCTACGCGGCACGCTACAAGGCGCGCTTCAACGAAGACGTGATCACGTACTCGCCGTATTCGTACGACGGCACGATCGCGCTGCTCACCGCGATGAAGGACGCGAACTCGACCGACCCGAAGGTGTACACGCCGTATCTCGGCAAGGTGTCGATCAAGGGCGTGTCGGCGCCCAGCATCGCGTACGACCCGAAGGGCGACCTGAAGGACGCACCGGTCACGATCTACAAGGTCGAGCGCGGCGCGTTCAAGCCGGTCGATACGATCGCCGGCAACTGACAACCGATACGCGCGCCTGCCCCGCGCGGCGCGCCAGCGGCTCACCGGCCGCCCGCGCCGCGCGCGCTTTCGGCTGCATGGTCCGAAGCCGTCCCAGGCACGCTCGCGTGCAGGCATTTCGCGCTCCTGTAGAATCCCCCCACCCGCTTTGACGCTTCGTCTCCGCCGTGCCCCATCCCGGTGCGGCGGCGCGTGTTGCGTGCCTCACCCGGCACGCAGCGCGCTTCGACGACGCAAGCCGCGCCTTGTCAGTCCATGCCGAAAAGCGGGCCCTGGAGACGCAGCACCAACAACTACATTCGAAAACCGATCGTCCTGACCATGCAAGCTTCCGAATTGAGCGGCGTGCCTCGCGCCGCCGAACGCGCGCTCACGCGCAGCGACTACAAGACCCTTGGCCTTGCCGCACTCGGCGGCGCCCTCGAGTTCTACGACTTCATCATCTTCGTGTTCTTCGCGCCGGCGATAGGGCAGCTGTTCTTCCCGCACGACATTCCCGACTGGCTTCGCCAGTTGCAGACGTTCGGCATCTTCGCGGCCGGCTATCTCGCGCGCCCGCTCGGCGGCGTGATCATGGCCCACTTCGGCGACCTGTTCGGCCGCAAGCGGATGTTCACGCTGAGCGTGCTGATGATGTCGGTGCCGACGCTGCTGATGGGCCTCCTGCCGACCTACGACACGATCGGCATCCTCGCGCCGGTGTTGCTGCTGCTGTTCCGCGTGCTGCAGGGCGCGGCGGTCGGCGGCGAAGTGCCGGGAGCATGGGTGTTCGTGTCCGAGCACGTGCCGTCGCGCCATATCGGCTACGCATGCGGCACGCTGACCGCGGGCCTCACGGCCGGCATCCTGCTCGGCTCGCTCGTCGCGGCCGGCATCAACAGCCGCTACTCGGCGGCCGAAGTCGGCGCATTCGCATGGCGCATTCCGTTCCTGCTCGGCGGCGTGCTCGGGCTGTTCTCCGTGTACCTGCGCCGCTGGCTGCATGAAACGCCGGTGTTCGCCGAGATGAAGGCGAAGAAGGCGCTCGCGGCCGAGATTCCGCTGAAGGCGGTGCTGCGCGACCATGGCCGCGCGGTAATCGTGTCGATGCTGCTCACGTGGATGCTGTCGGCCGCGATCGTCGTCGTGATCCTGATGACGCCCGCGCTGCTGCAGAAGCAGTTCCACCTGACGCCCGCGACGACGCTGTTCGCGAACAGCATCGCGACGCTGTGCCTGACGGCCGGCTGCATCACTGCCGGCTCGCTCGCGGGCTGGATCGGCGCGAAGCGCGTGCTCGCCATCGGCGGCATCGGGCTGGCCGCATGCTACTACCTGTTGTTCGTGCAGGTCGCGGCCGATGCGTCGACGCTGCCGCTCTACTACGGGATCGCGGGCTTCATGGTCGGCACGATCGGCGCGGTGCCGTTCGTGATGGTGAAGAGCTTCCCGGCCGTCGTGCGCTTCTCGGGCATCTCGTTCTCGTACAACGTCGCGTATGCGATCTTCGGCGGCCTCACGCCGGTGATCGTGTCGCTGATGATGAAGTCGAATCCGCTCGCGCCGGTCGTGTACGTCGCGGCGATCTGCGTGCTCGGCGCGATCGCCGTGCAGTTCTCGAAGGATGCGAAGGATGTGAAGGGCACCCACTGAACGTCGGCGCCCGCTTCATGAACGAAGGGCCGAATCCCGCGGCGTGCGGGATTCGGCCCTTTTGTCTTGCGGCGGCCTCGCGGCGGCTACGCGAATCTGTGGTTCAGCGCAGCACGCCGTACGACGAACTCGGCCGGCGCAGCGCGTCGATGCTCGCGCCGCCGGCGCCGGTGACGAACAGCAGCAGGAACCCGCCGGCGATCGCGACGTTCTTCCAGAAGTGAATCACCATGTCGTGCTGGACGGCGGCGTTCGTCGCGTCCCAGAAATTGTGCCCGACCATCGCGGTCGCGATCGTGTAGACCGCCATCAGCAACGCGAGCGGCCGGACCTTGTAGCCGACGATCAGCAGCAGCCCGCCCAGCCCCTCGATCGCGACGACGATCGGCCCGACGACCTGTTGATAGGGCACGTTCATCCCGTGCAGATACGCGATGAAGTCGCTGTAGCCGAGCAGCTTCATGATGCCGCCCCACAAGAACAACGCCGCCAGCGCCAGGCGTGCGAAAAAAATGACGCCGGAATCGACGGTACGCGTCATGCCTTTCTCCTCGTATGCAATTCGGCCGCCCGCGCCGGGCGCACCCGGCGGTTCGGCGCCGCGCGGCCCCGGAGGGCGCGCGGCAAATGGGCCAGCATAGAGGGTCTTTCCGCGGTGTCCAAGGGCTTGTAGCAAATCTTTACAACGCGGCGATCGCGCCGGCAGCCCGGCGCGATGAAAAACGCGTTTAGCCCGCGTCGCTCAACAGCACGCCTTTCTTGAAGATGAAGCAGCCGTAGCCGCGCGTTTCGCCGGTGACGATCACCGCATACGCCTGCTGCGCACGCTCGTAGAACGCGAAACGTTCGACGCCGGTCAGCGGCACCGCACGCCCTTCCGCGCGGTCGATCTCGGCCTGCACTTCGCGCTGCACGGGCGGCACCGCGGCCGCGTCGCCGACGACTTCCATCCGCCACGCGGGCGTGTCGACGAACGTATCGAGCGGCAGCACCGACAGCACCGCGCGCACCACGCGCGCCGAATCGGCGCCGTCGACCCGCAACGCGCGCCCGACCACCGTGTGCTCCGCGACGGATTCGGCCGGGAAATTCGCATCGCAGATCGCGATTTCGTCACCGTGGCCCATCGCGCGCAGCGTGTGCAGGATGTCGGCGTGCAGCAGCGGGTCGAGATTCTTCAGCATGTCGGTTGTCTCCGGGATCAGGAACGAATCGCATAACGTTACCCGATCCCGGCGGCCGTGGTGCATGCATCGTTCGCGTCACGACGCGGCGGCCGGCATTTCGTCGATGAAACCCGTGACCGACGCGAGGCGGCCCGACGCGTCGACGGTGCCGAAGTCCGAGCCCTTCACGATCGCCGCGCCGTCGGGCGACACGAGCGCCCACGAGAACCGCAGGTGCTGGCCGAACGCGTCGACGTCGGTCGTGCGGCGAAAGCGGTAGGCGGGGAAGCGTTGCTGCACGGCCGCGATCATCGTATCGATGCCGGCGTGACCGTCGCCGGCCATCAGCGGATCGCGATAGGCCGCGTCGCTCGCGTAGGTCGCGTCGATCAGTTCGCGGCGGCGCGCGGCGTCGGGTTCGTTCCACGCGTCGAAGTAGCGGTCGATCAGGTCGGCGTGAACGGACGATGCGGTTTGAGCGGTGTTCATGGCGAGGCTCCTTGTGTCGGTGACGGACGATGTCGCGAACGTTTCGGGTCCGCGTGCCGCTATCGTCGCCGGGCCTGCGCGGGCGGTCGATTACGCGGGAGGTAAGGAAATCGCGCCTCCGCCGCCGGCCGTGCTCAGCCGTCCGCGTAGTCGACCGCCAGGCTCCACGCCGGATCGCCGTGCTTCGCCCAGTACGCGTCGAACAGCCGGCGCGTCATCGGCCCCGGACGGCCGTCGCCGATCGTCGCGTCGTTCAGCCGCGTGACCGGCATGATGCCGCCGGCCGTCGACGTGATGAACACTTCGTCCGCGTCGCGCAACTGTGCATCGTCGATGCGCGCAGCCTGGGCGTCGATGCCCATCGCCGTCGCCAGCTCGAACACCGTCTGCCGCGTGATGCCATGCAGCACGCCGCGCTCGGGCGTCCGCAGCCGGCCGTCGCGCACGACGAACACGTTGAACCCGGGCCCTTCGGCGATGCTGCCGTCCGTGCACTTCAGCAGGACCGACTCCGCGCCCGCGTCATAGCCCTTCAGCAGCCCGGCGACGAGGTCCAGCCAGTGATAGTTCTTGATCTGCGGATCGACCGATTCGGGCGGAATGCGCCGCACGTCGTCGATCACGTGGAGGTGCAGCCCTTCGCGCAACTGCCGCTCGTTCGCGACCGATCCGTACGGCACCGCGAACGCGATGAACTGGTTCACCGCATCGCGCGGGTCGCGGCTGAAGGTCGGCGACACGCCGCGCGTACACAGCATCTCGACGTAGGCGTGGCGCAGCCCCGAGCGGCGCACGCATTCGACGAGGATGTCGCGCAGCGCATCGTCGGTCAACGGCACGTTCAGCCGCAACCGCGCAAGCGAGCGCCTGAATCGCTCGATATGCTTGTCGAGGCGGAAGAAGCGGCCGTTCCAAACATGCACGGTGTCGTACGTGACGTCGGAGTGCAGAAAGCCCCAGTCGAGCACCGATACGCGCGCGTCGGCGATCGGAATGAAGCGGCCGTTCATGTAGGCGGCGCCCTGCGGAAACGCGGGCGCTTCGACGGATGGAATGCCATGATGGGCCGAACGTGTCTCCCGCGGCACGTTCGGCGTGTAGTCGACCTGCGCCGCGAACGACGCACGGTCGGCGTCGAACACGCTGCGATGCACGACCGCGTTCGGCCCCGTCGCGCGATCGAACGACAGCTTGCCGTCGAGGTGATCGATCTCGTGCTGCATCAGCTCCGACACGTCGGGCGACAACGCGTCGCGCTGATGCGGCTCGCCGTCGAGCGTCGTGTAGCGCACGCTCACCGACGCATGGCGCTCGACGCGCACGAACAGGTCCGGAAAACACATGCAGTCGTCCCACAGCGTCATCCGCGCGTCGCTGCGCCACACGATCTCGGGATTCACGATCACGTCGGGCCAGCCGTCCAGCGCGAGCGCGATCATCCGCTGCCCGATGCCGATCTGCGGCGCGGCGACCGCGCGTCCGAAGCCGTGTTCGTCGCGAAACGCGCGCAGCGCGGCGCGCAGTGCGCTTGCCGCTTCGCGTACCGCGGGCGTGCCCACGTCGTCGACCGGCCGAGCGACGTCGCGCAGCGACGCCGTGCCCACGGGAAGAATCCGCGTATTCATTTGACCACCTCCGACAAAGTCACCTTGTTGCCTCCTTTGAACGTCGAAATCGTTGCCGCCGGATTGCGCAGTTCGCCGCGTGCGTCGAATGCGATCCGGCCGGTCACGCCCTGGAAGTCGACGCGATGCAGCGCATCGACAATCTTCGCGGGATCGGTGGACTGCGCGAGCATCACCGCGTGGTAGACGGCCATCATCGCGTCGTACGCATACGGCGCGTAGAGCTGCACGGGCGCGCCGTATTTCTGCGTGAAGCGTGCAGCGAACGCCGGACCGCCCGGCATCTTCGCCAGGCTCCTGCCGCCGTCCGCGCACACGAGATTGCCGTCGAGCGCGTCGCCGGCCAGCTTCAGGATTTCGTGCGTGCACAGGCCGTCACCGCCCAGCAGCGGCGCGGCAATCCGCAACTTCCTCATCTGCTTGAGCATCGGGCCGCCCTGCGTGTCCATGCCGCCGAAGAAGATCGCATCGGGCGCCTTGCCCTTGAGCAACGTCAGCGGTGCGCCGAAGTCGAAGGCCTTGTCCGTCGTGTATTCGCGTGCGACGACGGTCGCGCCCGACGCCCCGAGCCCGCCGACGAACACGTCCGCGATGCCCTGCCCGTACGCCGTGCGATCGTCGACGACGCCGATACGGCGCGCGTGCAGCTGCTCGACCGCATAGCGGGCGACGGCCTGACCGAGGAAGTCGTCATTCGCGAGCAACCGGAACGTGGTGCGATAGCCCAGGCGCGTGAACTCGGGATTGGTCGCCGACGGTGTCAGCTCCGCGATGTTGGCCGTCGCGTAGAGCCGCGCGACGGCGATCGACGTTCCCGAATTCTGGTGACCGATGACGGCGCTGACATGCGTATCGACGAAGCGCTGAGCGACCGTCGTCGCGACCTTCGGGTCGGCCTGGTCATCCTGTGCGTCGAGCGCGAACGTGACCGGATGCCCGGCGACGCTCGGATGGCCGGCATTGATTTCGTCGATCGCGAGCCGGATGCCGCGCGCGCTGTCCTCGCCGAAATGCGCCTGCGCGCCGGTGAGCGCGCCGGCGAAACCTACGACGACCGTGTCCGCGCCGAACGCGGAAACGGCCAGCACGAGCGGCGCAAGCGCCAGCAGCAGATGTCGGGAACGCATGATGATTTCCTCGCAGCTTCGTGGTTGACGGATGCTACGATTATCGGCAGCCGTCGCGAAATCCGATAAACATCGCGCCGCCCGATTCGTGGATTTGTTTCGTTTTTTCCTCCACAAGGAAATCCGATGAATTCCATCGCCGCACCGCTCGACGACTTCGATCTGCGGATCCTCGCGCGTCTCCAGCACGACAACCAGATCACCAACCAGGCACTCGCCGCCGAGATCGGCCTGAGCCCGCCCGCGTGCCTGCGCCGCGTCAAGCGGCTGCGCGACGAGCGCTATATCCAGCAGGATGTCGCCGTCGTCGATCCGAACAAGGTCGGCCTCCCGTTGACGATGCTCGTGCTCGTGCAGGTCGAGCGCGAACGGGTCGACCTGCTCGACGAATTCAAGCGGTTCCTGAAATCGCTGCCGGAAGTCATGCAGTGCTACGTGGTGACGGGCCGCGCCGATTTCGTGCTGATGATCGCGATGCGCGACATCGACCACTACGAGGAATTTTCCACGCGCGTATTCCGCCAGCACCACAACATCCGCCACTTCGAAACGATGGTCGTGATGTCGCGCGTGAAGGTGGGGCTGTCGCTGCCGATCGGCATCGAGTGACGGTTGCCTGTTGCCGGCACGCGCTCCGCAACGAAAACGGGCGCCCGAAGGCGCCCGCATCGTCTTGCCGTCACCACCTTGCGCGTCAGGTCACCGGCGCCGGATTGAACAGCGTCAACGCATTCGCGAGCTTCCATTGCTCGGCCCACGTGCGGCGCTTGCCGCTCGCGACGTCGAGCATCAGCCGGAACAGCGCCCAGCCCGTGTCCTCGATCGTCGCCGCGCCGGTCGCGATCTGCCCGGCGTCGAGATCCATCAGGTCGTGCCAGCGGCGCGCGAGATCGCTGCGCGTCGCGACCTTGATTACCGGCACCTGCGCGAGGCCGTACGGCGTACCGCGGCCGGTCGTGAAAATATGCAGGTTCATCCCCGCCGCGAGCTGCAGCGTGCCGCAGATGAAATCGCTCGCGGGCGTCGCCGCATACAGCAGCCCCTTCTGCCGCGCCCGATCGCCGGGGCGCACGACGCCGGCGATCGGCGCGCTGCCCGACTTCACGATCGACCCCATCGCCTTCTCGACGATGTTCGACAACCCGCCCTTCTTGTTGCCCGGCGTCGTGTTCGCGCTGCGGTCGACGCGGCCGCGCTCGAGGTAGCGGTCGTACCAGTCCATCTCCCGGATGATCTCGCGGGCCACTTCTTCATTCGCCGCGCGCGACGTGAGCTGCGCGACGCCGTCGCGCACTTCGGTCACTTCGGAGAACATGATCGTCGCGCCCGCCCGCACGAGCAGGTCGGCCGCGAAGCCGACGGCCGGGTTCGCGGTGAGCCCCGAGAACGCGTCGCTGCCGCCGCACTGCACGCCGACGACGAGATCCGATGCGGGGCAGGTTTCGCGACGGCGGCGGTTCAGCCGTTCGAGATGCGATTCGGCCATCGTCATGATCGAGTCGATCATCGAGTTGAAGCCGACATGCGCGGCGTCCTGCAGGCAAACGACGCCACCGTTGTCGGTCGCGCCGTCGGCGGTCACCGGAATCGCGCCCGGCGGCAGCAGGCGCTCGGGCTGCAACTTCTCGCAGCCGAGGCTCACGGTCATCACCTCGCCGCCGAAGTTCGGATTCAGGCTGATGTTGCGCAGCGTGCGGATCGGGATGTCGGCGTCGGGCGCATCGATCGCGACGCCGCAGCCGTACGTATGTTCGAGCCCGACCACGTCGTCGACGTTCGGGTAGCGCGGCAGCAGTTCGTCCTTGATCCGCTTCACCGCATGCTCGACGACGCCCGACACGCACTGCACGGTCGTCGTGATCGCGAGAATGTTGCGCGTGCCGACCGAGCCGTCGGCATTGCGGAAACCCTCGAACGTATAGCCTTCGAGCGGCTCGAGCGGCGGCGCGGCGCGCGTGGCGAGCGGCAGGTCGTCGAGGCCCGGCGGCTCGGGCATGCGCATCGTGCGCTCGTTGACCCAGCTGCCGCGCCGCAGGTCGGTGAGCGCATAGCCGATCACCACGTTGTAGCGAATGACCGGGTCGCCGGCCGCGAGGTCGACGAGCGCGACCTTGTGCCCCTGCGGCACGCCTTCGCCCAGCGTCAGCCCGTCGGCGAACGTCGCGCCTGCGGGCAAGCCGCCGTCGTTGACGACGATCGCGACGTTGTCGTCCGGATGCACGCGGATGTAGAGAGGGGAAGCAGTCATCGGAATTCCTGGAAGCTGTCTGCGATATCGTTAGTCATCATACGACATTCAACCTCAGTTGATGATGCTGCGTAAACCCTTATCCGGAAAGACCCTACCCTTGACCCGCCAGCAAACCGCTTGCGCCACTCTTTCTTGCGTTGTACGATGACATACAACGACATCGCCAATTCGGCTCGTATGCCGTTCCCGACGAACCAGCACTCGCGCTAGACGGACGACCCCAACCATGACTTCACCGCAAGAACTCAAACAGATCATCTCCCACGGCCTGCTGTCGTTTCCGCTGACGGATTTCGACGCCGACGGCAGCTTCCGCCCGAGCACCTATGCCGAGCGTCTGGAATGGCTGGCGCCGTATGGCGCGAGCGCGCTGTTCGCGGCCGGCGGCACCGGCGAATTCTTCTCGCTCACGCAGCGCGAGTACTCGGACGTGATCCGCGTCGCGACGGAAACCTGCAAGGGCAAGGTGCCGATCCTCGCCGGCGCGGGCGGCGCGACGCGCGTTGCGATCGAATATGCGCAGGAAGCCGAGCGCCTCGGCGCGAGCGGCGTGCTGCTGATGCCGCACTACCTGACCGAAGCGAGCCAGGAAGGGATCGCCGACCACGTCGAGCAGGTGTGCCGCGCGCTGAAGATCGGCGTCGTGGTGTACAACCGCGCGAATTCGAAGCTGAATGCGGACATGCTGGAGCGCCTTGCCGACCGTTGCCCGAACCTGATCGGTTTCAAGGACGGCGTCGGTGAAATCGAGAGCATGGTGACGATCCGCCGTCGCCTCGGCGATCGCTTCGCGTACCTCGGCGGCCTGCCGACGGCCGAAGTCTATGCAGCCGCGTACAAGGCGCTCGGCGTGCCGGTGTACTCGTCGGCCGTGTTCAACTTCATCCCGAAGACGGCAATGGCATTCTACGAAGCGATCGCGAAGGACGACCACGCAACCGTCGGCCGCCTGATCGACGAGTTCTTCCTGCCGTACCTGAAGATCCGCAATCGCCGCGCGGGCTACGCGGTCAGCATCGTGAAGGCGGGCGCGAAGCTCGTCGGCCACGACGCGGGCCCGGTGCGCGCACCGCTCGTCGACCTGACCGACGAAGAAGCGGCCGAACTCGACGTGCTGATCAAGAAGATGGGCCCGCAGTAAGCGGGTTCGCCGGCGGCGCGAGCCTTCATCGGCACGGCGCGCCGGCTCGCCCATTTCTCCGTATCCGACTCACGCGATGGCCGCGCGGCTCGACGAGCCGGTGCGGCCATCGCATTACATCTGTGCGATCGCGCCGATGATCCGCTGGCGCACACCGGTGAGCGTGCGCTGCGTCTCGTCGATCCCCTTGCGTGCCGCGAGCGGCCGGCCGCGCGCCGGCGACTCGGCGCCCACGATCTGCTCCAGCACGTCGCGGTCGACGACCGCATCGAAGAAGCGCCCGACCGTAAACATCGCGTATTGCTTCGCGGTCGCGAGATGCGTATTGGCCTGCGTGAGCGCGTCGGCGCGCTCCGCGCCGTTCGGCCCGTCGATGCTGCGGCGGTGCTTCAGCGCGAACACCACCGCCTCCATGTCCTGCTTGAAGCGCTCGACGGCCCTGCCGAAAATCACCGAATGCGGATCGGAGCCCGCGACGGGCCGCCCCTGGTTGATCGTCACGTCGAATTCGCTGCCGCCCAGCTCGCGCTGCAGCGCGAACAGCGCATCGGCCAGCACGCGCCCTTCGCTGGTTTCACCGATCTGGGTACGGACCGATTTCGCGACGTCGCCGATCGCTTTCCACAACCCGGCCGCGAACAGGTGGTCGCCACGCTTGCTGATATTCATCGGATGGTTCCTTGTTGGTCTTGTGCGTCTCTCAGGCTCGCCCGGGGACCTGACGGTCCGAGGCTTCGCTACTGTAGGAGAAACGGGGGCAACAGGAAAGGCGAGGTGACCCCGCCACGGCATCGCATCAAAATGAGCACCGTTTGATGCGATAATTGATGCATCGATTTTCCCGGGAGCCGCCCATGCGCACCACCTTGTCCCTCGACGACGCACTGCTCGCCAAAGCGCAGCAATTGACCGGCGTCACCGAAAAATCGGCGCTCGTGAGGGAAGCGCTGCGCGCATTGATCGCCCGCGAAAGTGCGCGACGACTCGCCCGCCTCGGCGGCACCGAGCCTGATCTTGAATCGGTCCCACGCCGCCCGTCGGAGCCCGCATGATCCTTGTCGACACATCCGTCTGGATCGATCACTTGCGAGCCGGCGACGCGACGCTCACCGCCTTGCTGGAAGCGGAGCGAGTATTGATCCATCCGTTCATCGTCGGCGAGCTTGCGCTCGGCAGCATGCGCCATCGCGAGACCGTGCTGGATGCGCTGCGCGACCTTCCAGCTGCAACCCTTGCCACCGACGACGAAGTCCAGCGCATGATCGATGCCGTACCGCTTCACGGGCTGGGCATCGGGTACGTCGATGCCCACCTGCTTGCGTCGGCCAGACTGACCAGCGACAGCAGGCTATGGACGCGCGACCGGCGCCTGCTGGCGGCAGCGGAGCGCCTGCAACTCGTCGCCCGCCCCGCTCACTGACCGAGCGAAACCGGCACGAAAGCCCGCGCTGAATAAAAAAGCGGCGAGGCCCGTGGGCCCCGCCGCCGTATTCCAACGTGCCGGGAAGCATCCCTCCCGGGACGCTGCCTTCACCGGTTACGCCCCGTCACTCCGCCTTGCCGTCCCGCAGCCGCGGAATCGCGAGCGGATTGCCTTCCCGCAGCCCTTCGGGCAGCAGGTCGTCCGGGAAGTCCTGATAGCACACCGGCCGCAGGAAACGCTCGATCGCGGTCGCGCCGACCGACGTGACGGCCGGGTTCGACGTCGCGGGGAACGGCCCGCCGTGCACCATCGCATCGCACACCTCGACGCCGGTCGGGTAACCGTTGACCAGCAGGCGCCCGGCCTTGCGCTCGAGGATCGGCAGCAGCCGGCGCGCGAGCGGCTTGTCGTCGGCATCCATCTGCAGCGTGGCCGTCAACTGGCCTTCGAGCGCGTCGAGCACGCGCGCGACTTCGTCGAGATCGCGGCAGCGCACGATCAGCGACGCCGGCCCGAACACTTCGTGGCTGAACGCCGGCTCGCCCAGGAACGCCTGCGCACCGACTTCGTATAGCGCGCCGCCCGCCTGGCAGTCGGTCTGTGCCGCCTCGCCCGCGCCGATTTCGCGCACGCCCGGCAGTTCGGCCAGCTTGCCGCGACCGTTACGGTACGCATCGGCGATGCCGCGCGTGAGCATCACGCCGGCCGGCTTCTTCGCGAGCGCCTGCGCGGCGACCGTCTCGAAGCGGTCGAGATCGGGGCCGTCGATCGCGAGCACGAGGCCCGGATTGGTACAGAACTGGCCGACGCCGAGCGTCAGCGAATCGACGAAGCCCGTCGCGATCGCGTCGCCGCGCGCGGCCAGCGCGGCCGGGAACAGCACGACCGGGTTGATGCTGCTCATTTCCGCATAGACGGGAATCGGCTGCGGGCGCGCGTTCGCGAGCTGCACGAGCGCCATCCCGCCCTGCCGCGAGCCGGTGAAACCGACGGCCTGGACCGCCGGATGGCTGACCAGCGCGGCGCCGATCACGCGGCCGGGGCCGACCAGCAGCGAGAACACGCCGGCCGGCATGCCGGTTTTCGCGACGGCGGCGCGGATCGCGCGGCCGACCAGCTCGGACGTGCCGAGGTGCGCTTCATGGGCCTTCACGATCACCGGGCAGCCGGCCGCGAGCGCCGACGCGGTATCGCCGCCGGCCACCGAGAACGCGAGCGGGAAATTGCTCGCGCCGAACACGGCGACGGGCCCGAGCGCGATTTTCTGCAGCCGCAGGTCCGAGCGCGGCAGCGGCGTGCGTGCCGGCTGCGCGGGATCGATCGACGCGGCGAGGAAACGCCCGTCGCGCACGACGCGTGCGAACAGCCGGAGCTGGCCGACGGTGCGGCCGCGCTCGCCTTGCAGCCGCGCGACCGGCAGGCCCGTTTCGGCATGCGCGCGCTCGATCAGCGCATCGCCGAGCGCGACGATTTCATCGGCGATCGCTTCGAGAAACGCCGCACGGGCCGCGAGCGGCTGCGTGCGGTACGCATCGAACGCGTCGCGTGCGAGTTCGCACGCGCGGTCGACGTCGGCCTGCGTCGCGACGCCGAACGCCGGCGCCTCGATCGGCGCGCCCTTCGTCGGGTCGAACGCGTGCAAGGTTCCGGCCGAGCCGGCCACCGCTTCGGCGCCGATCAGCATCTCTCCTGTCAGTTGCATGGGGTGTGCTCCGTGGTTCGGGAATGGATTGCTCATTGTAGCTCAACAGATACGATGTCTGCCGACGTCGGCGGCATATTCTCGCCGCCTGCGAAGGCGCCGACGATACATCCGAAAGCCTTACCGGGCCAGCAAATCGCGACCTTCCCACACTGTGACGACGATCCCAAAGGGAAAACCCGAGGTTTCTGAATTCGAGCATTCTCAATAAACTTTCTTCCATGTCATACGACGACGTACATTTAAAGTGAGCAATCAGACCTCCCCTCGCGATCTTCCGCTCGACCTGGCGCGCACCGCGCGCCGAACCGCCGTGCGCTACTGGATCCTGGCGATGCTGTTCGTCGTCACGACGCTCAACTATGCGGACCGCGCCACGCTGTCGATCACCGGCACGCCGATCCGCAAGGCGTTCGGTATCGACCCGGTGACGATGGGTTACATCTTCTCGGCGTTCAGCTGGGCGTACGTGCTCGCGCAACTGCCGAGCGGCTGGCTGCTCGACCGCTTCGGCGCGCGGCGCGTGTATGCGGCGAGCATCTTCCTGTGGTCGGCGTTCACGCTGCTGCAGAGCACGATCGGCCTCGGCGGCAGCGCCGCGTTCGCGGTCGCCGCGCTGTTCGCGATGCGCTTCGCGGTCGGCATCGCGGAGGCGCCGGCGTTTCCGGCGAACGCGAAGGTCGTCGCGAGCTGGTTCCCGACCGCCGAGCGCGGCACCGCGTCGGCGATCTTCAACGCCGCGCAGTACTTCGCGGCCGTGGTGTTCTCGCCGCTGATGGCCTGGCTCACGCACGCGTACGGCTGGCATCAGGTGTACCTGTGGCTCGGCCTGGCCGGCATCGCGCTCGCGTTCCTGTGGCTGCGCGTCGTGAAGGACCCGGCCGACCATCCGGCCGTGAACCGCGCGGAGCTCGACCATATCGAGCAGGGTGGCGGCCTCGTGCGGTCGACGGGCGGGGCGACCGGCGCGCGCGGTAGCGGCGGTGGCGCTTCCGAAGGCAGCCGCGTGGCGGGCTGGTACTACGTGCGCCAGTTGCTGTCGAACCGCATGCTGATCGGCGTGTACCTCGGCCAGTACTGCGTGAACGTGCTCACGTACTTCTTCCTCACGTGGTTTCCGATCTACCTCGTGCAGGCGCGCGGAATGTCGCTGCTGAAGGCCGGCTTCATGACGTCGCTGCCGGCGATCTGCGGATTCCTCGGCGGCGTGCTCGGCGGGATGCTGTCGGACGCGCTGATCCGCCGCGGCGTCTCGCTGACGCTCGCACGCAAGATCCCGATCGTCGGCGGGATGCTGCTGTCGATGGTCATCATCGGTTGCAACTACGTCGACAGCGAAGCGCTGGTCATCATGCTGATGGCCGTGTCGTTCTTCGGCAAGGGGATCGGCTCGCTCGGCTGGGCCGTCGTCGCGGATACCGCGCCGAAGGAAGCGATCGGCCTGTCGGGCAGCCTGTTCAACATGTTCGGCAACACGGCGGGCATCGTCGCGCCGATCGCGATCGGCTACCTCGTCGGCGCGAGCGGCTCGTTCAACGGCGCGCTGGTGTTCGTCGGGCTGAACGCGCTCGTCACCGTGTTCAGCTATCTCGTGATCGTGAAGGACATCAAGCGCGTCGAGCTGCGTCATCGCGACGCGTGACGTTCGACCTTTGAAAAACGGCGGCCGCTTCATGCGCGGCCGCCGTTTTTTTCCATCGGAGCGACGTCAGGTCGACGCGTGCACGGCGCGCAGCATGTCGTGCACGCCGGACGTCATCAACGCGAGGAACGCGAGCAGACCGACGTAGCAAAGCGCGTAGGTCGTCTTCGTCTCGATCGACGTCGCGTAGTACACGCGGTTCTCCGGCGCGTCGGGATCGTAGCGCCACGCGCGCTTCAGCTGCGGCAGCGCGAGGATCGCCATCACGATCAGCAGCGGGCTCGGCCGATACACGAACAGCGCGATCAGCACCGGCACGCCCACGAGCCAGATGCGCGGCGACAGCACCGCGGTGATCCGCCCGCCGTCGAACGGCGACAGCGGAATCATGTTGAAGAGATTCAGGAAGAAGCCCGTATACGACAGCGCGAGCAGCAGGTTGCTGTCGGTGTGGCGCGCGGCCGCGTAGCAGGCCAGCGCGCCGAGGGTGCCGACGAACGGCCCGGCAAGGCCGACGTAGGCCTCCGTTTCCGCGTCGTGCGGCATCTCCTTCAACTGGATCCACGCGCCGACGAACGGGATGAAGGTCGGCAGCCCGACGTCGAGCCCGCGCCGCTGCGCGGCGACGTAGTGGCCGGCTTCGTGCACCAGCAGCAACGCGACGAAACCGGCCGCGAAGCGCCAGCCATAGAACAGCGCATAGACCGCGATCGACGCGAGCATCGTGCCGGCCGATACGAGCACCTTGCCGAGCTTCAGGCCGCCGAAGATCAGCAGCAACAGCTTCGTCATTCCTTGCGCTCCGTGGCGGCTGTGTCGGATGCAGCGGTTGCATCGGCGACGGCCGGCGCCGCGGCCGCCTTCGGCTTGCGCCCGAAGAAACGCTTGAGCGCCGCGCCGCCGGCCAGCAGTGCAACCGCGCCGATCTTGAAGAACTTCACCGCGAACGCGCCGATCAGCGCGAGCAGACCGAGCTTTTTCGCGCCGACGCCGACGATCAGCGCCGCGAGCCCATACTCGGCGACGTGGTCGGTCGACTGGTTGAAGTCGGCATAGCGCTTGCCGTCGTTGAAGCGGATGTTCGACAGCAGCGCGTCGGCCGAGGGCTGGTACTTCGGCAAATCGGCGAGCGTCGACGCCATCGTCAGCGACAGGTAGCCGTCGCGGCCGAGCACGAGCGTCCGGTAGTTCACGCCGTCGTTCGCGGCATTCGGCGCCGCGCCCTTGTCGCGGATGATCGCCGACCACACGAGCCGGTGCGTGGCCGCGTCGTACGCGGGCGCCTTCGCCCAGCCGACCACCTCGGTTTCGGGCAGGCCGCGCTCCTTGCGCGCCGGGTTGTTTTCCTCGGTGCCGGCCTGCAGGCTTTTCAGCAGTTCGTCGGGCTTCCAGTCCTTCGCGTCGTCGTCGCGGATATAGCCGCTCGGCTCGAACGACACGACCGAGATCCAGTCGGCGTCGGGATCGTCGGGCAGCACGAGGCCGACCAGCTTCGCTTCGTCGATCGAGTTACCCATCGAGCGCAGGTAGCGGCCGGCTTCGGCGGCCGGCACGAACGATTCGCCGGCCTTCAGCTTCAGCACGGCTTCGTGTTTGACGTCGATGTCGGTCGGCCCTTTCACGACCGCTTCGTTGGCGGCCGCGGCGGCGGCCCTCATTTCGACCTGCGCAGCTTCGGTCTGCGCGTGGCCGCTGGTCGCGGCGAGTGCGAGCGTCGCCACGCAGGCGAGCCGGACGGCAAGTTTTTTCATTGTTGGATTCCCCTGGAATGCCTTGTTGTCGATGTGCGCGGCGTCCGGCCCCGGCATCGTGGCCGCGGGTCCGGCGCCGCCTCTCAGGTGGCACGGGGGCTATGGTAACGCAGCGGCTGCGCACGCCCGGGCGGTGCGCGGCGCTTACCTCGCAGGTAATGCCGAAGCGGCGCGGGATTGCCTATCATCTCCCCATGAACTCGACCGCCGCCCTCCATGCGCCTTCCCCGTCCGCCGGCCGCGCGTCCGGCATCGGCCCGCTGCTGCGCACGTGGCGGCAACGCCGGCGCCTGAGCCAGATGGCGCTCGCGCTCGACGCGGATGTGTCCGCGCGCCACCTGAGCTTCGTCGAATCGGGCCGCGCGCAGCCGAGCCGCGAGATGGTGCTGCATCTCGCCGAACGCCTCGACGTGCCGCTGCGCGAACGCAATGCGCTGCTCGTCGCGGCCGGCTTCGCGCCGCTGTTTCGCGAACGGCCGTTTTCGGACCCGCAACTGGATGCCGCGCGTCATGCGGTCGAAGCCGTGCTGCGCGGGCACGAGCCTTATCCGGCGCTCGCGGTGGACCGCCACTGGACGCTGCTCGCGGCGAACCGGATGCTCGGCACGCTGGTCGCGCAGGCCGATCCGGCGCTGCTGCAGCCGCCCGTCAACGTGCTGCGGCTGAGCCTGCATCCGGACGGTCTCGCGTCGCAGATCGTCAACTGGCATGAGTGGCGCGCACACATCCTGCATCGGTTGCAGCGGCAGATCGATGCGAGCGGCGACCGCACGCTGCATGCGCTGCGCGACGAGCTCGCCGCGTATCCGGCGCCGGCCGGCCAGCCCGACGATTCGCACACGCGCACCGATTTCGCGGACATCGCCGTGCCGCTGCGGCTGCGCACGGCGAGCGGCGAGCTGACGTTCTTCAGTACGACGACGGTATTCGGCACGCCGGTCGACGTGACGCTGTCGGAACTCGCGATCGAGGCGTTCTTTCCGGCGAATCCGGAAACGGTGGAGGCGATGCGGGCGCTGGCGGACGCGTTGCCGGTGGCGTAACGCCGGCAGGCGTGGCGGGGCCGTGGCCGCGCTCAGCGGCGTTCGAGCGCCAGCTTCACGCCCAGCGCGAGCAAGACCACCCCGCTGACGCGATGCATGCGCGTCAGGATGCGCGGGTTGCGGCGGATCGATGCCGACAGCAGGCCCGCGAACAGCGCGACCGGCCCCTTGACGAGAAACGTCAGCCCGGCAAACGTCGCGCCCAGCACGAACAGCGACAGCATCGGATGCGGGGCGCCGGCCGGAACGAATTGCGGCAGAAACGCCAGATAGAAAAGCGCGACCTTCGGATTGGATACATTGGACAGCGCGCCTTGCGCGAACGTCCGCAGCCGCGATGCCGGCGCAGTGCCGTCGCCTGCGAGCGTCAGCTCGCCCGACGAACGCAACAGCGTGATGCCGAGGTACAGCAGGTACAGCGCGCCCACCACCTTCAGCGCCGTGAACAGCCATTCGGAAGCCTGAAGCAGCGCGCCCAGCCCGAGCGTCGCGAGCATCGTATGCACGAGCAGCCCGACGCTGACACCCGCGGCGGTCACGAGGCCCGCGCGCGTGCCGCCGGACAGCGTGCGCGACATCACGAGGACCATGTCCTGGCCGGGCGTCAGAATGATCAGAAGGGAGGTGGCCATGAACGGCAGCCAGGCGACGTGCGACATCGGGAAGCTCCTGAAAGGGGCCGCGGCGGGCGCGAATCGCGCGTTTTCGAGGGGCCGGGCAGTCGTCAGATTATCGGCAACTTCCCGTGGAGATTGGATGCAAACCCGGCTATTTCCGAAGTTGGATTTGGAGTTATTCTCCAACATCAACTTCATCTATAGCCAAAAATGCCAATCAAACTGGATGCGATCGATCGACGCATTCTGCGTGCGTTGCAGCAGAATTCGAACCAGACGAACGCCGACATCGCGCAACAGGCCGGCCTGTCGCCCACGCCGTGCCTGCGCCGCGTTCACCTGCTCGAGGAACAGGGCGTGATCGACGCGTACGTCGCGTTGCTGAACCCGGCAGCCGTCGAGCTGCGCTTCACGGCATTCGTGCGCGTCACGCTGGAGCGCCAGGACAAGACGACGGTCGAACGCTTCGCGCGCGAGATGGAACACGCGCCCGAAGTGCTCGAATGCCATCTGATGGCCGGCAGCTACGACTATCTGCTGCGCGTGATCGCGAAGGATCTCGACAACTATCAGCGCTTTCAGATGGAAACGCTCACGCAGATCGAAGGCGTGCGCAACATCGAAACCGAGATCCCGCTGAAGCGCATCAAACAGACGGTGCGGCTGCCGATCTAGGGGTCGAGAAACGTCACGGCCTCCCCGGCCGGTTGTCCGTTCAGCGCCTCGTCGCGCACGACGACCTGCCCGCGCACGACCGTATGCACGGGCCACCCCGTGACCGCACGGCCGTCGTACGGCGTCCACCCGCTCACGCTCGCGATCCATTCGTCGCGAATGATCCGCCGCGCGCGCAGGTCGACGATGCTGAAATCGGCGTCGTAGCCCGCCGCAATGCGTCCCTTCCCTTCGATGCCGAAAACGCGCGCCGGCCCGGCGCTGGTCAGGTCGACCAGCCGTTCGACGCTCAAACGGCCGGCCTGCACGTGATCGAGCATCAGCGGCAGCAGCGTCTGCACACCGGTCATCCCGCTCGGCGACTGCGGATACGGGCGGCGCTTTTCGTCGCGCGTATGCGGCGCATGATCGCTGCCGATCACGTCGACCACGCCGTCGCTGACGGCCTGCCACAGCGCGTCCCGATGATGCCGTTCGCGCACGGGCGGATTCATCTGCGCGAACGTGCCGAGCCGCTCGTAGCAATCCGGCGCGTGCAGACTCAGGTGATGCGGCGTGACCTCGACCGTCACGCGCCGCCGGTGCCGTGCGAGCAACGCCATTTCGTCCGCCGTGGATACGTGCAGCACATGCAGCCGGCGGCCCGTCTCGGCAGCCAGCCCGACGATGCGCCGCGTCGCGGCCAGCGCGCTTTCCGCGTCGCGCCAGCGCGGATGGTCGCGCACGTCGCCGCTTGCTTCCGCGATCGACTTGCGTTCGCGCAGCCGCGCCTCGTCCTCCGCATGCACGGCCATGCGCCGCCGGCCGTGGCGCAGTATCCGGCGCAACACGGTTTCGTCGTCGGCCAGCAGATCGCCGAACGAACTGCCCATGAAGACCTTCACCCCCGCGCAGCCGGGCAATCGTTCGAGCACCGGCAGCCGTTCGGCATTCACGGCCGAACCGCCGATGTAGAACGCGTAGTCGCACCACGCGCGGCCGCGCGCGAGATCGAGCTTGGCGCTCAGGTCCTGCTCGTCCAGCGTCAGCGGATGCGTATTGGGCATCTCGAAGATCGTCGTGACGCCGCCGAGCACCGCGCCGCGCGTGCCGGCCTCGATGGTCTCCTTGTGCGTGAGCCCCGGTTCACGGAAATGCACCTGACTGTCGACCACGCCCGGCAACACGTGCAAGCCGCGCGCATCGAGCAGCACGTCGGCGCTCCACGTACCGTGCAACGCGCCCAGCGCGACGACGCGGCCGCCCATGCACGCGACGTCGATCCGCTCGGCGCCGTTGGGCGTCATCACCGTGCCGCCATGCACCAGCAGATCGGCGTGCCGCCGTGTCGATCGGTCGCCCGCTTCCTGTCGCAGCCGCTCGCCCATGCGTCAGAACTCGTTCTGGATCTGCTTGTAACCGAGCACCAGCGCGTTGTTCGTCCGCGCGACGTCCTCGGAGAACTCGCTCGCATCGGCCGTCACCTGCGGCAGCGCGGCGAGATCGGTTTCCGGCCCGATGCGTTCGGTCGAGCGCACGTGGAAACCCGGCGGCAGGTGGCAGCCGTCGACGACCGCGTTGTAGCGCACCACGCAGCCGTCGTCGATCGTGCAGTTGAACAGCACGCTGTTGAAGCCGACGAACACGCCGTCGCCGACCATGCACGGCCCGTGGACGATCGCGCGATGCGCGATCGACGTGTGCCGGCCGATCGTCACGCTCGCGCCCGATTTCGAATGGATCACGACGCCGTCCTGGATGTTCGAATGCGCACCGATCACGATCGGCGCGATCTGGCCGTCCGCATCGGTTTCGTCGGCGCGGATCACCGCGTACGGGCCGATGAACACGTTCTCCTCGACGATCACGCGCCCGCACAGGATGGCGGTCGGATCGACGAACGCGTTCGGATGAATGTGCGGCAGGTCGCCGCGCGGGTTCTTTCGGATCATCAGGATTTCTGCCTGGAAAGAGTATGGCCACGCTTGAGCCGCTCGAACAGGCCGGGATCGCGCCACTGCGCGACGATGGCCGGCGCGAACACGATCGCGTCGAGGTCGATGCGGCCCATGCGCGGGTTGAATGCATCGTCGCGAAAGCACTGCGCGTAACCGGTCTCGGTCTCGTGAACGATCACCGAATGCAGCCGCACGTCGGCTTCGCCATTCGACATGCGCGTACCGCACAGCGCCGCATCGACGAGGCGAAAGAACACGCGCGAGAACTGCTCGGCGCTCGGCGACACCGGCAGCCGCACCCAGCGCTCGGAATGCCGGCGCATGCTTTCGACATAGCGCGGATCGTCGTCCGACCACAGCGTCACCGCATGGTCGAACGCGTCGATCAGGTCGCGCACGTCGCCCTTGAGCAGCCCGAAGTCGTAGATCATCTGGCCGTGATCCAGCGCATGCGCTTCGAGCAGCAGCTCGACACGGTATGAATGGCCGTGAATCGAATGCGAGCAGCGCCGCGTGCTGCAGCCGCGCACGACGTGCGCATTCTCGAACCGGAACAGCTTGCGGATCAGCATGCGTCGGCGCCTTCGCGCAGCGGAGCGGCCCACGCCACCGCATCGTGCGGATGCAGGCTTTCGAGATGGCGCACGCGCACGCGCGGGCTCGCATGACGATCTTCGAGCGCGGCCTGCACGCGCCGCGCCGCATCCTCGACGAACATCAGGTTGCCGCCGTTCAGCACCGCGAACGCCTGCTCGTCCGCGCGCTTGACGGCTGTCTGCACCGGCGTGCCGAGCGCCTGCTCGACGCGATCGATCAGGTCGAGCAGCCCCAGCGTCGTGCCATCGGCAGGCAGCGCCACGCTGACGACGGCCTCGCTGCGCTGGCTGTGCGGCGTGGCGGCCATCGCATGCCGTTTCAGCCAGGCGGCGACCGCCGTCGGCTCCACGCGAGCCTCATGCCCGAATGCCGTCAGGAATGCCTGTTCGATCCAGTGCCGCGACAGCGCGGCCGAGCACGGGCACGTCGACGAATAGACGACCGTCACCTGCGCGCGCAGCGCGAACGCATCGCCGGCCAGCGTCGCATCGAGACGCACCGGATAGGCCTTCCAGCCGGCCAGCCCCTCGGTCACGAGCGCCGTACGGCGGGCCAGCAGGTCGAAGCGCAGCCGCACGCGCGCGCTGCGCGTCTCGCAGTCGCGGTGGCTGTCGACCATCGCGCGCAGCATGCGCTGCAAGCCGGCCGGCGACAGCGCTTCGCCGTCGGCGAGCCCGTCGAGCAGCCCGTACAGCCGCGACATGTGGATGCCTTTCACCTGCGGCGCAGGCAGATCGACCTGCACGTCGGCACGCGCATGCACGTCGCGCCGGCAGCCGGGCTCCGCCACGACGACGGGCAGGTCGATGCCCTGCATGCCGACCCATTCGAGCGGGCGGCGGCCCGGCGCGGCGTCGGTCAGGGAAATATCGGGAAGCGCTGCATTCATGCTTGAAATCCGGTGGAGCGCCTTCTCCATCCGGATCGATGCAGGCAGCGCGTTCAGGTCAGGCCCAGTCGCGAAACGGGTTGTCCCACGTGGTCCAGTGTTCGGGGCCGGCGGCCATCTCGGCGTCGGTCAGCAGACACGCGTCGAAGCGCGCGCGCAGCGCCGGCTCGTCCATGTCCATGCCGATCAGCACGAGCTCCTGCCGGGCATCGCCGACATGCTCGTCCCAGCGCGCGCGGATCTGCGCGACGGCTTCGGCGTCCCGCGGCCAGCGCTCGGGCGGCACGGCCGCCCACCAGTGGCCGGCCGGCCCGTGCCGCGCGACCGCGCCGGCCTGCGACCACGAGCCGGCGACGGTCGGATGCGTGGCCAGCCAGAAGAATCCCTTCGAGCGGACGACGCCCGGCCATTCGCTCTCCACCAGATCGAAGAAGCGCTGCGGATGAAAGGGCCGCCGCGCGCGATAGACGAAGCTGCGGATTCCGTACTCGTCGGTCTCCGGCGTGTGCGTGCCGCGCAGCTCCTGCAACCAGCCCGGCGCGCGCGACGCCGCGTCGAAATCGAACAGGCCCGTGTCGAGCACACGTTCCAGCGGCACCTTGCCGAATTCGGCGATCTCGATCCGCGCGCGCGGGTTCAGCCCGCGCAGCAGCGCGATCAGCCGCTCGCGCGCGCTGGCGTCGATCAGGTCGATCTTGTTGATCACGAGCACGTCGCAGAACTCGATCTGGTCGATCAGCAGATCGACGACCGTGCGGGCGTCCTCGTCGCCCATCGATTCGCCGCGCGCTTGCAGGCTGTCGCGCGATGCGTAATCGCGCAGGAAATTGAACGCGTCGACCACCGTCACCATCGTGTCGAGCCGCGCGACTTCGCCGAGGCTGCGACCGTCCTCGCCTTCGAACGTGAACGTCTCGGCCACCGGCAGCGGCTCCGAAATGCCGGTCGATTCGATCACGAGCTGATCGAAGCGCCCTTCGCGTGCGAGCCGGTCGACCTCGATCAACAGATCCTCGCGCAGCGTGCAGCAGATGCAGCCGTTGCTCATCTCGACCAGCTTCTCGTCGGTGCGGGACAGCCCCGCGCCGCCGTCTCGCACGAGCGCGGCGTCGATGTTGACCTCGGACATGTCGTTGACGATCACCGCGACGCGCCGGCCCTCGCGATTGTTGAGGATGTGGTTGAGCAGCGTCGTCTTGCCGGCGCCGAGAAAGCCGGACAGGACGGTCACGGGAAGCCGCGTGGACGGATGAAGGGCGGGGTTCATCGGGCGATTCCGGAAGAGGACGTTGGAGATGAAATGATATATTGTATCGCTACGATATAACATATCATTTCAAACGTCCAGCACGACGGTAGCGCGGCGATGCACGCATCATGCGGTTTGAAAGGTGGGGTTGATAGGCTGCCCGGCGAGACCGCCCCTTTCAAACACCATGAAAAACAAAACGCTTGCCACGCTGTTACTGTGCGCTGCCGCTCCCGGCATCGCACTCGCACAATCGATCGCGGCGCCCGCGCTGAAACCGGGCGACACCTGGACCTACGTCGATACGGTCGAAATCGGCCCGAACGGCTGGCGCCAGACGCGCGACGAGATTACCGTGCAGCGCACGACGCCCGGGCACATCTACGTCGAGTCCCGGCAAAGCGGCGCCACGCAGGCGCCGCACGAAATGATCGTCGATGCGGACTGGAGCCGTGCACGCAGCATCAACGGCACCGAAACCGTCGTGAACCGCCCGCTGGCGTTTCCGCTGACGATCGGCAAGACCTGGACGATCCAGTACAGCGAGTCACACCCGAATCCGCAGCATGCGTCGGAAGCGTACGACACGCACTACAAGGTGGTGGGCCACGAGACCGTCACTGTGACGGGCGGCAAGTTCGACGCGATCAAGATCGAGGCTGAAGGCTCGTGGAAGGCGCAATCCGCACCGGGGCAGTCAATCACGTCCGGCGTATCGCGCAACGCGGGCGGTTCGACGATCGTGGTGCAAAGCCGCAACAACGGGACGGCGGAAGGAACCGGCAAGACCTACAAGGCGTTCTGGTACGTGCCGGCGGTGGGTCGCTGGGTCAAGTCGGTCGAGGAGTATTACGACACGAACGGCATGCGGACGGCGCGCTATTCGGACGAACTCGCATCGTACAAGCGCGCCGGGGCGGACGGCAGCGCGCCGTTGGCCGGCGGCCCTGCGCCCGCCTCCGTCGCGCCGGATGGCCCGCCGCCCGGCGATCAATGACGGAGTGCGTGCTCGCTTACGTATAGAGCGACGCCGGCGGCAACTCACCCGTCAGCGCATATCGGCCCACGTCGCGCAGCCGATAGTCGAGCGGATCGTGCAGCGTATGCGTGCGCGCGTTCCGCCAGAAACGGTCGAGGCCGAGCGACGCGGCCGTCGCGCGCGCGCCACACGCATCGAACAGCGCTTCGCCGTTATCCAGCGCCGCGCGCTGCGCGACGATCTTCGCTTCCGACACCGCGAGCGCGACTTCGGCGCGTTCGTCGGCCGTCAGCGCGTCCTGCCGCGCCCATGCGTGCTGCAACGTGTTGGCCGCGCGATCGGCCAGCGCCGCCGCGGCGATCGCGCGCACGCGCATGTCGCCGAAGCGCTGCAACGTGTACGGATCGTCTTCGGCCCGCTCGACGTCCGAATGAATCCACGGGCGGCCGTGCTGCCGCACGTAGTCGCGCGCCTCCGCCAGCGCGCCTTCCGCCAGGCCGACGAACAGGTTCGTCAGCACGAGCTGCGACACCAGCGTGCGCAGCGTCGCGCGCGGCGTCGGCGGCGCTTCCGACCGGTGCAGCACCTCGTCCGGCGCAAGCGTCACGCCGTCGAAGCGCACGCTACCGCTGTCGGTCTGGCGCTGGCCGACCGGGTCCCAGTCGTCGTTGACGGTGATCCCGGCCCGATCGGTCGGCACCACGCCGAACACGGTGCGGCCGATGGCCGGATCGTGCGCGGATACCGTCATCCGCTGCGAGCCGCGCGTGCCGGAACAGAAGCCCTTCACGCCGTCGAGCCGGTAGCCGCCGTCGGGCGTCGCCGTGGCGACGAGCCGCGTGTCGAGCGGATTGACCGCGTTGCCCCACCACCAGCGCCGGTCGACCGTGCCGCGCAGGTAGCGTTCGCGCTGCGCGGCGTTGCCCCACACGTCGACGCTCACCACCTGCAGGCACTGGAAGCCGACGAGATGCGCGAGCGCGCTGTCGACCCGCGCGACCTGCCGGATCGCGTCGTAAATCTCGGGCCACGCCGCTTCCTGCCCGCCGAACGCGCGCGGCACCGCGAGCGTCAGCAAACCCGCGTCGGCGAGCCACTGCTTCTCCCGGGCGGCATGACCGCCCGCGCGGTCGCGCTCGGCGGCGCTCACGCGCAGCGCGTCGATCGCGCGCGCCAGCGCCGCGCGGTCGACGGCCGGTGCATCGGTATCCGGCGCCAGCGTCGCCGGGCCGCGGGGATCGTTCATGCGACAGCTTCCTGTTCAACGGTTTCGCCCGACAGCGGGACGAGCGCGCCCAGCTGACGGCCGGTCAGCCGCGACAGGATCTCGCGCCGCCAGTCGTCGTAGATCGCACGATATTCGGCGATATCCGCGCCGAACACCAGTGCGGTATGCGCGTACTCGTCGTGCAGATAGCCGTCGAGCCGCGCCTGGGTTTCCTCGTCGGCCGCGATCACGCGATCGATCAGCGCGTCGCGCTCGGCGGCCGGCAGCGCCTGCAGCGTGTCGAACCACCACTGGACGATCTGCACGCGATGCCATTCCTCGTCCGGGCGAATCCGGTTCTCGCCGTGCTCGCGCATCGCGCTGTCGCCGATGCGGCCGGTCTTGCGCTGAATCCACAGCTTCGCGAGGATGTGCAGCTCGTAATGCCATTCGAATGCGAGAAAGCCCGCGACGTCGCGCACCGCGATGTCGCCGATACGCGCCCAGTGCGCGGCAACGAGCCGGTCGACTTCCGGCAGCGGATCGCGCCCCGTGAGTTCGGTCACGCGCTCACGGCCGATCACCGCGTGCGCGCCGTCGTCGCCGAGCTGGCGCGACAAGATCAGCTGGAAATGCGGATCGTCGCGGAACAGCGTGTCGATCGCCTTCGCGACGACCTGCACGATGAACAGGTCGTGCGACGCCATCTTCGTGTAGTAGTCGGCGACGGCCGCCAGCTCGTCGCCGTTGCACGGCTCACGCGGCGGCGTCGCCACTTTGTCGGGGAAGTCCGGACGATGGCGTCGCGCCACCTCCAGAAACAGCGCTTCCTCGAATTGTCCGTTCCATTCGCGCGGCGCGCCGATGGGCAAGGTCATGGTTGTTCTCTCAGGATCAGGAATGAAACGAGCGGACGCTTGTGGCGTCGCTCAGGTGCGCCGGGTCACGCGTCGGACCAGGCGGTCGCCCGTGATTTGCACGGCCGAGACGAGCGCGATCAGGATCACGATCACGGTCGCCATGACGGTGGTGTCGAAACGTTGATAGCCGTAGCGGATCGCGAGATCGCCGAGCCCGCCCGCGCCGACGGCGCCCGCCATCGCGGTCGAGCCGATCAGCGCGACGACGGTGATCGTGAAGCCGCCGAGCATGCCGGGCAGCGCTTCGGGCAGCAGCACGTGCCACACGATGTGGCGGCGTTTCGCGCCCATCGCGAGCGCGGCCTCGATCAGCCCGCGATCGACTTCGCGCAGGCTCACTTCGGCGATCCGCGCGAAGAACGGGATCGCGGCGATCGACAGCGGCACGACGGCCGCCCATACGCCGATCGTCGTGCCGATCAGCACGCGCGTGAACGGCAGCAGCGCGACCAGCAGGATGATGAACGGCGTCGAGCGGAACACGTTGACGAGCGCGCCGAGCACCGCGTTCACGCCGCGCCGCGCGTAGATGCCGCCGGGCGCGGTGGTCACGAGGATCACCGCGAGCGGGATGCCGATCAGCGCGGCGATCGCGGCCGACGCGGCGACCATCGACAGCGTGTCGCGGATCGCGTCGAGCAGTTCGGGCCACCAGAGGTCAAACATAGCCGAGCACCTCCGCATGATTCGCATGACGGCGCGCACGTTCGAGCAGTGCGGCGACCGCACCGCCGCGCGCCGTCGACGGGCCGGCGTCATCCGCACGCGGCGTCGCGGCGATCACGAGCCGCCCTTGCGCATGCCCCTGGATGCTTTCGATGCCGCCGTGCAGGAACCGCACGGAGCCGCCGAGCGCCGCCGCAAGCGCGCCGACGTCCGGCTCGCCGCCGCTCTCGCCCGTATAGCGGACGTCGAGCACGATCTGTGCGCCGTCGGGCAGCGCGGCCTGCTCGGGCAGCGGCCGCACCCGCGCGGCCAGTTCGGCCGGCAGGTCGTGCTGCAGCGTGCTCAGCAGCGCGCGCGTCGCGCCGTGGCGCGGATCGCCGAACACGCGCCACACGGGGCCGGTTTCGACGACTTCGCCCTGTTCGATCACCGCGACCGTGTCGCACACCGCGCGGATCACCTCCATCTCGTGCGTGATCAGCACGATCGTCAGCCCGAGACGGCGGTTGATGTCGGCGAGCAGCGCGAGGATCGATTGCGTGGTTTCCGGATCGAGCGCCGACGTCGCTTCGTCGCACAGCAGCACTTCGGGATCGTGCACGAGCGCCCGCGCGATGCCGACGCGTTGCTTCTGCCCGCCCGACAGGCTCGCCGGATACGCATCGCGCTTCGCGGCGAGCCCGACGAGCTCGAGCAGCGCCTCGACCTTGCGCACGCGCTCGGCCTTCGGCACGCCGGCGATCTTCAGCGGCAGCGCGACGTTCTCGAACACCGTCTTCGCGGACAGCAGGTTGAAATGCTGGAACACCATGCCGGTGCGGCGCCGCAACGCGACGAGGCCATCCTCGTCGAGCGCGCCGACGTCGACGCCCTGCACGCGCACACGGCCCGAACTCGGCCGTTCGAGGCCGTTCAGGAGGCGCAGCAACGTCGACTTGCCCGCGCCGCTGCGGCCGATGATCCCGAACACCTCGCCGCGCCGCACGTCGAGCGTCACGTCGCGCAGCGCGGCGGCCTGGCCGCGCGGCGTCGCGAATACCTTGCCGACCTGCTCCAGCGACACGGCCGCGCCGCCGACCGGCGTCACGGCTTCCTCATGTGCCACTGCATCGGCACCGGCACCGGCGCGCACGGCCGATGCCTCGATGAAACCCAGCGTATCGAACAATTGCGTCATCGCTTCGCTCCGTCACGTTCAGGCATGCGCGGGATGCGCGGGTTCGGCTGCGGCGGCCGGCCGGTGCTGCGCGCCGGTATGCCAGGCGGGCAGGCGCGGGCCCACGCCGAACAGCTTCTCGCGCAGCGTCGGCGCGGGATCGTAGTCTTCCTTGTAGACGCCGCGGTTCTGCAGCTCGGGCACGACCCAGTCGACGAAATCCTCGAACGACTCGGGCATCACGGTGCGCGTCAGGTTGAAACCGTCGATGCCGGTCTCGTCGATCCACGACTGCAGCTCGTCCGCGACCTGCGACGGCGAACCGACGATCGGCGCATAGCGGCCGCCCAGCGACATCTGTTCGAGCATGCGGCGCACGGTCCAGGTGCCGGTCGTGCTCTTGCGCGAGATCGCGTCGACGGCCGACTGGATCGAATCGGTCTTCACGTACGAGATCGGCTCGTCGAGGCCGTATTTCGCGAAGTCGATGCCGGTCGAACTCGCGAAATGCGCGAGGCCGGCTTCCGGGCTTGCGTAGCGCCGGTACTCGTCGAATTTCTCGCGGGCGAGCAATTCGGTCTCGGCCGTCACGACGCTCACGCCGGCAAAGATCTTGATCGACGCCGGATCGCGCCCCTGCCGCGCGGCGGCCGCGCGGATGTCGAGCGTCGCCGCGCGCGCCGCGGCCTTGCTCTGCCCGTTCACGAACACGCATTCCGCGTGACGGCCTGCGAACTCGACGCCGCGCGCGGACGAGCCGGCCTGGTACAACACCGGCGTGCGTTGCAGCGACGGTTCGCTCAGATGAATCGCATCGATCGAATAGAACGGCCCGTCGTGCTTCACGCGCCGCACCTTGCCCGGCTGCGCGAACACGCGCGCCTGCGCGTCGCGGATCACCGCGTCGTCGTCCCAGCTCTGTTCCCACAGCTTGTAGACGACGTCCATGTAGTCGTCGGCGCGCTCGTAGCGGTCGTCGTGGCCGATCTGCTGCGCGAGGCCCATCCCGCGCGCGGCGCTGTCGAGATAGCCGGTGACGATGTTCCAGCCCACGCGCCCTTTCGTCAGATGATCGAGCGTCGACATGCGGCGCGCGAACAGGTACGGCGGCTCGTAGGTCAGGTTCGCGGTCACGCCGAAGCCGAGATGCCGCGTGACCTGCGCCATCGCCGGCACGAGCAGCAGCGGATCGTTGACGGGCACCTGCACCGATTCGCGCAGCGCGGCGTCCGGGCCGCCGCCGAACACGTCGTACACGCCGACGATGTCCGCGAGAAAGATTCCGTCGAACTTGCCGCGCTCGAGCGTCCGCGCGAGATCGGCCCAGTAGTCGAGATCGGTGTAGTGCGCGGAGCGGTCGCGCGGATGCGTCCACAGCCCGTGGTTGATGTGCCCGACGCAGTTCATGTTGAACGCGTTGAGCAGGATCTTCTTGCGGTTCGCCGTCGTCATGCCGCCTCCGTCACCACGCGATCGCGTACAGCGAGCCGAACGCGTTGTCGAGCGCACGGCGCACCGCCGGCGAGTGCTGGTAGATCGAGATGAACTTGCGGATGCGCGGATCGTTCGCGCTCTCGGGCCGCACGACCCACTGAATCGCGAAGTTCTTGTTCTCGGTGCCGTCGAACAGCAGCGCGCTGTTCGGGTCGGTCGTGCCGGCGAGCTTGATGAAGCTCGGGTAGCCCTGCGCGAGATCGACGTCGTCGAGCGAGCGCGCGAGCTGCGACGCTTCGAGCGGGATGATCTTCAGGTGCTTCGGGTTGGCGACGATGTCGTGCGTGGTCGCGCGGTAGTCGGCGCCCGGCTTCAGCGTGATGAGCCCCGCGCGCTGCAGCAGCAACAGCCCGCGCCCGCCGTTGACCGGATCGTTCGCGATCGCGACGCGCGCGCCGTCCTTCAGCTCGGCGAAGCTCTTCACCTTCTTCGAATAGAGGCCGATCTTCATGATCGTGCCGGGCGCGATCGAGATGAAGTTGTAGCCGCCCTGCTTCTTCGCGTTCTCGAGAAACGGGATGTGCTGGAAGTAATTGACGTCGATGTCCTTGTTCGCGAGCGCCGCGTTCGGCGTATTCCAGTCGGTGAATTCGACGATCTTCACGTCGAGGCCCTGCTCCTTCGCCTCCTTCGCGGCGATCTTCAGCGCCTCGATCTGCGGGCTGGTCGAGATGCCGACCTTCAGCGGCGCGGTGTCGGCGCGCGCGCCGTTCAGCAGCACGACGCCGAGCAGCGCGGCCGTCAGCAGGCGGGCCAGGCGAGCCACGCGGCCGGCGGAAAAGCGGGAGGAAAACACGGGATGCAGCATGGGAACCACTCTCCTGTCCAAAGACGGTATCGATGGATGAGCGACGCCGCGGCGAACGCGCGGGCGTTCTCCGGACGGTCGTCGTCCCATCGGAAAAGGATCAGCCGATGATAGAGAGCGGCGAGAGGGCGGTCTACGAAGCGATTGTGCGAAGAAAATCGCGCGCGGCGATATGGCGGGCGGGACGGCGGGCGCCGGGCATGACCGGGGCGCCCGGGCCGCCGTCAGGCCGAAATCTCGGCCTGACGGCCGCGCCGATTCCGAAATCTCGGCCACTTCGCGTGAAAAACCCTTTCCGCAGACGAAATAAATCCCTTATGAATCAATGGATTAAAAATATTCCGGCGCGTCGGCATTCTGGCATGGGGGTTGCGTAATAGACGGCACACGATGCCGCGAAGCGATGCAGGCATTCCAAACATCAGGAGACACGTCTTGCAGACCTCTATCCATACCCCGTCCCATCCCGAGCCGATTGCCGAAGCCGGCCCCGCCACGCGCGAACGCTTCTGGCCGGAAGGCTGGTGGAAGCTGATGGAAATCCGCATCGGCATCATCCCGCTGCCGGTCTACGTGATCCTGTTCGGACTGATCGTCGGCTTCGCGGTGACGGGCAAGGTGCCCGGCGAAATCTCGATGGCGATCGCCGTCCTCGCGTTCTTCGGCTTCACCTGCGCGGAACTCGGCAAGCGCCTGCCGCTCCTGCGCAACATCGGCGCGGCCGCGATCTTCGCGACCTTCGTGCCGTCGGCGCTCACGTACTACCACGTGCTGCCGAAGCCGGTGCTGAACCTGACGGTCGAATTCACGAAATCGACCAACTTCCTGTATCTGTTCATCGCGTCGATCATCGTCGGCAGCATCCTGAGCATGGATCGCCGCGTGCTGATCCAGGGCTTCGTGAAGATCTTCATTCCGCTCGCGGCCGGCTCGGTCGCCGCGGCGATCGTCGGCACGGCGGTCGGCACCGCGCTCGGCCTCGGCGCGCGCCACACGCTGCTGTACATCGTCGTGCCGATCATGGCGGGCGGCGTCGGCGAAGGCGCGATTCCGCTGTCGATCGGCTATTCGGAACTGATGCACCTGCCGCAGGGCGAGATGTTCGCGATGGTGCTCCCGCCGGTGATGCTCGGCAGCCTGACCGCGATCATCCTGTCGGGCGCGCTCGACATGCTCGGCAAGCGCCTGCCGCACCTGACCGGCAATGGCCGCCTGCAGGTCGGCGAAAGCGGCGACATGATGCCGGAGAACGAAGAGATCCGCGGTCACGTCGACGTCACGCACATCGCGGGCGCCGGCATCACCGCGATCACGCTGTACCTCGTCGGCCTGATGGCGCACAAGCTGTTCGGCCTGCCCGCGCCGGTCGCGATGCTGTTCCTCGCGGTGCTGGTGAAGCTCGCGCGTGCGGTGTCGCCGCCGCTGCAGGAAGGCGCGTTCGTCGTCTACAAGTTCTTCTCGACCGCCGTCACGTATCCGCTGCTGTTCGCGATCGGTGTCGCGATGACGCCGTGGGACAAGCTGACCGCCGCGTTCACGATCGTCAACGTGGTCACGATCGTGTCGACCGTCGCGACGCTGATGGGCACCGGTTTCGTGGTCGGACGCCTGCTGAAGATGTACCCTATCGACACCGCAATCGTGAACGCCTGCCACAGCGGGCAAGGCGGCACCGGCGACGTCGCGATCCTGACCGCCGCGAACCGGATGCAGCTGATGCCGTTCGCGCAGATCGCCACCCGTATCGGCGGCGCGATCGTCGTCACGGTGACGCTGATCCTGGTCGCGCACTTCGGATAACGCGCGGCCGCGCGCACCGTCGCGCCGGCCGCTTCAGACGCGCCGCCGCCGGCTCTGCCGGTGCGCGGCGCGCGTCGTTGCGGGCGACCGGCGGGGGCAACCGGCCGGCGGCGGCCGACGGTTGCGAACGGCCGACGTTGCGGGCTTCGATGAGGGCGAACGTGCAGAAGAGCTTCAAGGGAATCCCGTGGTGGGGCTGGGCCTCGGCCGCGGTGCTGTATGTCGGCGTGGCCGGCGCGGCCGTCGATTTCGCGTGGGAACGCGCGATCGACGCGCTCGAGGAGGCCGGCGCGCACCGGCTCGACCTGTATGCGTCGAGCCTGAAAAGCGAGCTCGGCCGCTTCGAGATCCTGCCCGGCCTCGTCGCGCGGCAGGACGGCGTGCGCGCGATGCTGAAAGCCGCGCCGAACGATGCGCCCGAGCTCGTGCATGCGGTGAACACCTACCTCGAAGCCGTGAACCGCGACGCGGGCAGCGGCGCGGTCGACGTGATCGATCTGCAAGGCGACGTGATCGCCGCGAGCAACTGGAACGAGACGATCAGCTTCGTCGGCACCAACGTGTCGTACCGGCCGTACTTCAAGGACGCGCTCGCGCGCGGCAGCGGCCGCTTCTTCGGCATCGGCACCAACACCGGCGTGCCCGGCGTCTACTTCGCGAGCGCGGTGCGCAGCGACGGCGTGCCGATCGGCGTGGCCGCCGTGAAGATCAGCGTCGACCCGCTCGAATCGGCATGGCGCGCGCCGGGCGTCGCCGCGCTGGTCGTCGACAGCAACGGCGTGGTCGTGATCTCGACCGAACCCGCATGGAAATTCACCGCGCTGCGCCCGATCACCGCGCAGCAACAGCGCGACATCCAGGCGTCGCGCCAGTACGCGGGCCGCACCGTCGACGCGCTGCCCTACCGCCACATCGGCGACCGCAGCTCGGCCGCGTGGTTCGGCACCTTCCCCGATCCGCGCCACGCCGGCCGCACCACGCGCTATCTCGTGATGTCGCGCCCCGCGCCGCAAGCCGGCGATTCGCTGATGGTGCTGCTCGACATTGCGGGCGCGCGGCGCCAGCAGCAGACGGCGTTCGTGTTCGTCACCGGCGCGTTCCTGATCGCCGCGCTGCTGGCCGGCTATGCGATCCAGCGCCGCCGGGCGATCCTCGCGCGGCTGAGCGCGCAGGACGCGCTGCGCCGCGCGAACGACCGGCTCGAACTGACCGTCGCGCAGCGCACGGCCGCGCTGACGGCCGCGAACGAGCGGATGCAGCGCGAGATCGACGAACGCGAACGCACCGAGCAGCGGCTGCGCGCGTCGCAGCAGGAAGTCGTGCACGCAGGCAAGCTCGCGGTGCTCGGGCAGATGGCCGCCGGCCTCACGCACGAACTGAACCAGCCGCTCGTCGCGATCCGCACGCTGTGCGACAACGCGCGCACCTTCTTCGAGCGCGGCCAGCCGGCGCCGGCGCTCGCGAACCTCGAACGAGTCGGCAAGCTGGTCGACGGCATGGCCGTGCTCACCGGCGAGTTGAAGACCTTCGCGCGCAAGCCCGACGTCGAGCGCGTCGCGGTGTCGCTGAACGAGGCCGTCGCGCATGCGCGGCTGATCTACGATGCGCGGATTCGCGACGAAGGCGTGCGGCTCGACGTGAACATCGCACCCGGCACGACGGTCTCGGCCGAATCGAGCCAGTTGCAGCAGGTGATCGTGAACCTGCTCGGCAACGCGCTCGACGCGGTGCACGACGCACCGGTGCGCCGTATCGTCATCGAGGCGGCCGAAACCGGCGATGCGGACGATGCGACCAACGCCGGCCGCGTGCGCCTGGCGGTGGCCGACAGCGGCGCCGGCATCGCGCCCGACGTGCTGCCGCACCTGTTCGAGCCGTTCGTGACCACCAAGCCGCGCGGCCAGGGCCTCGGGCTCGGGCTCGCGATCACGTCGCGCATCGTCGAGGCGTTCGGCGCGAGGATCACCGCGACGAACCGCGACGAAGGCGGCGCGCAGTTCACCATCGAATTCGCGGCGGCAACGCCGCAACAGAGGACAGAGCATGGAAGATGAGATTCGGGTGCTGGTCGTCGAGGATGATGAAAACGTCCGGATCGGCGTCGAGCAGGCCGTCGCGCTCGCCGGGTTCCCGGTCGACGCGTTCGCGTCGGCCGCCGACGCGCTCGCGCACGTCGCGCCCGGCGCGCCGGTGGTGATCGTGTCGGACGTGCGGATGCCGGGCATCGACGGGCTGCAGTTGCTCGACCGCGTGATGGCCATCGATGCGCAGATCCCGGTCGTACTAATCAGCGGCCACGCGGACATCTCGACGGCCGTCGGCGCGATGCAGGTCGGCGCGTACGACTTCATCGAGAAACCGTTCTCGTCGGACCTGATCGCCGGCCGCGTCGCGCGCGCGGTCGAGAAGCGTCGCCTGACGCTCGAGGTGCAGGGGCTGCGCGCGGCGCTGAACAACTGGCAGGGCATCGAGGCGTTCGTGCTCGGCAAGTCGCCCGCGATGGCCGACGTGCGCAAGAAGATCCTGCGCCTCGCCGATACGTCGGTGTCGGTGCTGATCACCGGCGAGACGGGCACCGGCAAGGAACTGATCGCGCGCAGCCTGCACGACTTCGGCGGTCGGCGCGACGCGCATTTCGTCGCGCTGAACTGCGGCGGCCTGCCCGAGCAGGTGTTCGAGAGCGAGCTGTTCGGCCATGAGGCCGGCGCGTTCACCGGTGCGATCAAGAAGCGCATCGGCAAGATCGAATGGGCGGACGGCGGCACGCTGTTCCTCGACGAGATCGAGACGATGCCGATCGCGCTGCAGATCAAGATGCTGCGCGTGCTGCAGGAGCGCGTGGTCGAGCGGCTCGGCGCGAACGACCTGATTCCGGTCGACTGCCGCGTGGTGGCCGCATCGAAGGCCGATCTCGCCGAACTCGCCGCCGACGGGCGCTTTCGCGCGGATCTGCTGTATCGCCTCAACGTCGCGCAGATCGAGTTGCCGCCGCTGCGCGAACGGCGCGAGGACGTGCCGCTGCTGTTCGAGCATTTCGTGCTCGCGGCCGCGCGGCGCTTCGGGCAGCCGGCGCCGGTCGTCACCGCCGCGCAGGTGTCCGAACTGATGATGCACGCGTGGCCCGGCAACGTGCGCGAACTGCAGAACGTGGCCGACCGCTTCGTGCTCGGGCTGACCGGCGACAGCCTGCTGTCGTCCGGCGGCGCACCGACGGCCGGCAGCACGCTCGCGGAACAGCTCGCGTATTTCGAGCGGATGCTGATCGAGGACATGCTGCGGCGTCACAACGGCAACGTCGCGGACGCGAGCGAGGCGCTCGGCATGCCGAAGAAAACGCTCTATCACAAGCTGCGCAACCTGCGGATTCCCGCGCGCGGCGACGCGGCGGCCGACGGCGGCGAATGACGCGCACGAGGACACGCACCCCAGCATGGATCGCATCGACATCACCGACCACGGCCGCATCGCCGGCCATTTGATCCGCGGCGTCACGCGCGCGCAGAAAACCTTCCGCCCGAGCGACTGGCCCGAGCGCCTCGCGGGCGTCATCACGCTGTTCGTCGGCGAGCGGCGGCCCGGCTATCCGTGCGCGCTGTCGCGGCTCGCGATGCCGGTCGTCGACGGCGGCGTCAAATGCCTGTTCGTGTCCGACGAATTGCGCGCCGTGTGCGCCGATGCGTTCGAGTTCGCGATGCAGTTCGCGGCCGACAATGATCTGCCGGTCGAGCTCCAGGGCGTGCCCGCGTTGACGGTGCGCTGACGCGTGGGCTGCGGCCGGCGCCCTAGGGCACTTCGCCGAACAGCGCTTCGAAACCGTTCTTGCACAGCCTGAGTAAATCCTCGGGCTCGATCTGCCGGTCGGGCCGCGGAATGTCCGCCGCTGCACGAATGGTGTCGTTCACTTCAGCGAAAAATGCGCCGACGCCCGCATCGAGGGACCTGCGCTGAGCATCCGACAACGTGGGTTCGAGGCGCTTCCAGACCGGGACAAGCTCGTCCTCGATCGCGCCGCCAAAAAGGAGCATCGCATCGTGGATGTAAAGCACATCCTGAGCGCGCTTTTCCGGAATCCTGTCGTCACGAATCAGCAGCTTCTGGACCATGAAGCTCACCGGATTGGGGATACGTAGGTCGACCAGTGCATCGCCACACCCTGACTCCTCGGCGGGAATCGTCACGAGCCAAGGTTCGTGCAGCAGTATCTCCAGATGGCGCAGCTTCTGTGAAACAACGCCGGCATTCGCCTCCGTTGCGTCTTGCTCCATCCGCCTCGTGACCTTGTTGCGCCGCAAGAGGCTACCTGTCAGCGGCGTAAGAAATTCTGCGTAAAACCCGTTGGCTTGCTTGCCGAGGGTGTAACGCATCGCCGGCGGTTTGAACCCGCCGGCGAAATTCGGTTCCTCCTTGAAACCCGCGCTTTCGAGCGCCTTCTTGATATCTCCTTCGAGTACCTCGCGTTCTGCGTACGCGACGTCGGCATCCTGCGTGAAGATCGGCTTGTGGTCGGGCTTCCAGGCACGCGGCTCATACGAATAGAGCCGAAAAGCCCAGCCTCCGATGAAAACGATCCTGGCTCGCCACGGCGCCAACGTCATCGCGAGATTGCTGAAATCGGCCAATTCGCTCACGCACCTTCTCCAGTCACGTTCACGAGCACGCCGTGCTCCAGTTCAGCCGCCTGCTCCGCCCCGCGCGCCGGGTGAGCGGAAACGTCGAGCCAGGTCTGGATGATGTCCGTGACCGGCAAACCATCGCGGTAGACAACACCCCGCCCCAGTGATTGGGGAAAGCCAGGCTGTTGCAAGACGAGATCGGGGCGCTCGCCCTCTTTGGCCCGACGCAGTGGTCGCCAGTTTTCGGCTTCCATCAGGCTAGGGACCCAGACCGTTGGCGGGACGCCGCTGACATGGCCGACACCGAGTGCATCGGCCGCGGCAAAAAGGCCGAGCGTGCCGCCCTCATTCTTGAGCACCTTGCGCAACTGGACGTCCGGCGCGGCCGGCACAAGAAACTTCATCGGCACCGCCGCTGCCTGCCTCAGGTATTCAGCCTTCCAGCGTTGAGCGAGTTTTCGCCGTTGCACGACCTTCAGGAACGGCTTCGTCTCGATGAAACCCTCCTGTTTGAGCGCATGGATCAGTCGCGTCGCCGTCATTACCGAGACATCGGCGGCACGCGCGAGGTCGGTGGCCGTGGTGTATCGCCGGCCCTCCGCACCGATAAGGTTCTCTCTCTTGATATCGATCGCGAGCAGGAGCTTGAGCATCCACTGGTTCAGATCCGAGAATGCCAGCCCCGGCTGGACACTGCGACTACGGCTGTAGGAGCGAGTCGACTGCCCCGGATGCTCGGAAATATCCAGCCCCGGAAACCGGACATATCGCGTTCCGTCGGCCGAGAGTACGGCGAAGGGCTCACGGTCGGCGAACTCAGCGTGAAAATCGGCCAATCGCTGGATGAGCGACGGCGGAGCACTGCCGACCCAAATCAGAATCGCGGGCCGCATCTTCTGCCGTTTCGCGTATGCACGTGCCTCGAGGAGCGCCTGAGCAAAGAGCGCGGTAACGCGATCAGCACGCCCCTCGTTGAACGTCTTGAGGTTCGCGACGTACGTTTGGCCCTTGTCATTGCTCAGGATGAGGTCTCCGACATGATCCTGAGCAATCTCCTCGACCACGCGCCACCCCTCTGCTTTCTCGAACAACGTCCGGAAAGCGTCAAGCGCAACGCGCGCCGGCATAGGGTTCGGCAGCGATCTCATATCACACTCACTTGGCCAAGTGATATCACTTGGGCGCGTTAAATGACATGGCCATGTTATGACCATCTCGACCACGCCGCAAGTGTCCCTCGCTCCGACATCGCTTTCACACCGTCATTGTTGATGCTCGGCCACCGAGATCCTCTATGTAGGAACCCCACACGGATGCAGCCGAGTCGTATGCGAATCGTCAGTCCCCTCAGCCCGACAAGTGTTTCCAGCCGAGCCATCAATAAAATTGATCGTGACGATGAAAATTATGCGTTTTCCTTGCAGGTCGCCGTGATGCATAGTTGCGTCGTGTTGACGCACCTTTGAGTCTTTCAGTCATGAACATGCGAATCGAGCCGTCCGTGCTCGCGAACCCCGACCTGCAATTTGCGACGCTTTCGTCAGGCATCAGCCTGCCGTATGTCGAGCGGGGCAGCGGTGCGCCGATGGTGTTCGTGCACGGCTCGCTGTGCGACTACCGCTACTGGGATCCGCAACTGGCGGCGCTGTCGGCCCACTACCGCTGCATCGCGCCGAGCCTCAGCCACTACTGGCCGGCCGTCGAAGCGGGCATCCAGGACGAGTTCAGCTGGCAGAACCACGTCGACGAGCTCGCCGAATTCATCGACGCGCTCGATCTCGGCCCCGTGCACCTGGTCGGCCATTCGCGCGGCGGCAGCGTCGCGTTCAACGTCGCGCGCCAGCATCCGCACCTCGTCGAGTCGCTGACGCTCGCCGATCCGGGCGGCCCGCTCCAGCAGCCGGGCGTGCGCGAAGCCGCGCTGCCGGCCGCCGCCCTCGCGCTGCGCACGAAGGCCGTGAACCTGATCGATCAAGGCGACGTCGAAGCCGGCCTCGAGATGTTCGTCGATTCCGTGAGCCTGCCCGGCGCATGGAAGAAGAGCACGGCGCGCTTTCGCACGATGGCGATCGACAACGCGAGCACGCTGCCGAAGCAACTGCGCGACCCGCTGCCCGCGTATTCGCAGCACACGGCTGGCGACATCGCATGCCGCACGCTGCTGATCGACGGCCAGCGCAGCCCGAAGATGTTCCGCCACAACGTCGACACGTTGTCGCAGTGGATCGGCCATGCGCAACGGCAGACCGTCGCCGGTGCGTCGCACGGGATGAATGCGGCGAGTCCGGCGGTGTTCAACCGTTACGTGCACGAGTTCGTCGCCGCGTAACGCGAGCGGGCGGCATGCGCGCCGCCCGGCCTTCCTCTTTCTTGCAGAAGCGAAACGTCGCGGGTGCCCGCATCGTTTCGCATCCCTCTGCATCCGTCTACATTACGCCACCGGCGCCGCCTTGCGCGTCACCGCATCCGGCAACCCGAACACGCTGTCGAACGCCCAGTTGTACGTGAACGTGAAGATCGGGAAGAACACGATCAGCACCGCGTCGTACAGGAACGCCTGCCATAGCGACACGTCGAGCCACCACGCGATCAGCGGAATCAGGAACGTCACGAGCGCGACCTGGAACCCGATCGCATGCACGACACGCCGCCCGACGGTGCGCGTCGTTTCCGCCCGTCGCCGCTCCCACGCCTCGAACCCGAGGTTGTACAGAAAATTGACGGTGACGCCCGTCGTCGAGATCATCACGCCGAGCAGCCCGCTCGTCGCCGCGCTCGCGCCGCTCAGCATCCCGAGCACCGACGACGCGACGAGGATGCCGAGCACCTCGAACATCACGACGTAGACTATGCGTCTCTTCCATCCTTGCATGACCGACCACCCTCATATCGAACAATGTGGCGAGACTACAGCGGGCACTGCATCCGCCAAAGTCAGGTCCTTTCAATTTTTCTGACAGGAGGCGGCCGACCATGCTGACCAGCGATCACATCGACATGCTGCTGACCGTCATCGACAAAGGCTCGTTCTCGGCCGCCGCGCGTGCGCTCGGCCGTACGCCGTCGGCGGTCAGCATGGCGATCGCGAACCTCGAGGCCGAGCTCGACCTCGTGCTGTTCGACCGCGGCACGCGCGAGCCCACGCCGACCGCCGCGATGGCCGCGCTGCTGCCCGATGCGCGCGCGATCGCCGAACGGCTGCATGCGCTGCGTGCGCATGCGCAGCACTTGTCGGAAGGCGTCGAGGACACGCTGCGGCTCGGGCTCGCGGCCGAAATCGACGGCGTGCCGATTGCGCGCGCACTGACCGCCGTGGCCACGAAATATCCGGCGCTCGCGGTCAGCGTCGTCACGGCGCCGCAGGATGCGATCGTCGACGCGCTGCATCGCGGCACCGTCGATCTTTGCGTCGCGTACGGCGGGCTCGATCTTCATCCGCAGGAACAGATTCACGCGCTGTGGACCGAGACATTGATCGCGGTCGCCGCGCCCGGCCATCCGGCGATTGCCGAAGCCGCACATCCGGAAGCGATCGAGCGATTGTCGGGGTTTCGGCAGATCGTGATCGCCGATCCGGAGCGGCCGTTGACCGACGTGCGGCCGCTGATCGGCAATCGCACGTGGAAGGTCACCGACATGGGCACCGCGATCGCGCTCGTGAAGGCCGGTCATGGCTGGGCGAATTTGCCGGAATCGGTCATCGGCCGGTATGTGGCCGACGGCGAACTCGCGCCGCTCGTGTTCGCGAACATTCGCAACGGGTTGCCGCTGCCGGTGTATTTGCGGCGGCCGAAGCATACGGGGCTCGGCAAGGCGGCGAGCGAGCTGGTACGGGCTCTGCGGGCTGAACGCGCCGACACCTGAGCGCCGCCACTGATGACAGCATGCGTCAACTAGCGGGGCGCGCGGCGGGACGCCGCCGCACCGCCGGAAGGCGCTGGGTGAAACCGACCGTTAGTTGCGAAACACGGTGCAATGAAGAAGGTGCTTCATCGATTTCCGTGGACGTCGCCTTCCGTTCCGGCGTGGTCGCTTATCGGCACGTTGCCCGGAAAGTCAGCGGATAAGCTGTCCGAAAACCCGCGCCCACGCTGCCCGAAGGCGTCGCGCGCGGTCTTCGAGGAGATAGGAAGCCGCCAGCGCCAAGAGACCTGAAATTACCCCGGTCACGATGTGCTCGACATAGGGAATACGGTAATGACTCGTGTGCGAGTAGGCGTCGCCCAGCGTCGTCAGGACGCCAACGACCAGCGCATTGCCGTATCGATGCGCGTAGAGTTTCCCCACCGGCGTGAAAGTCAGAAGTACCGCCAGGAGTCCGGTCAGCAGACCCGTATGAAATGCGATGGTCCAGTGGGGGAGGCTCGTGATGTTTCCCCAGCTCCCCGGCATGCAGGTCATGCACGCAGTGGTTGGCTGCCAGAAACGCTGGACGAACAGCCTGACGCGGTGCTTCCACTCGGTTGACATGATGCGTTCCCATCAATGCCGTCGCCACGGCCGGCGCCGCCACACGTATCGTTGAAGCAGTTTCCCAACGCTTGACGAGCCTGCCGCCGTCGTCACGGGATGGTCGGCCGTCCGCCGAAGAGACCCGGCAATCACCTGGACATGGGGAAATACTACTCCACGATCAAATGGCCGCTGTGTCGACCGAGACCGGAATTCGACACTTGCTTCTATCGGCACGGCCCCGTCCGCGACGCGCATCGAACGATGCCCTTGCACGCGAAGTCGACGACGGGCGCCCTGAAGCGCGACGACCCATAAAAGAACCCCGGCATGCAGACCTGAGCCTGCATGCCGGGGTTCTTCGCTTCACGGTCGGCAAGCGACGAATCGCCCGCCGTTCGCGCTTACCGCGCAGCTACGTCAGCCTTGCCAGACGCCGCATCACCCACCGCCGTCGGCGCCGGCGCATTCCCCCACCCGCCGCCCAGCGCGCGGATCAGGTTGACGGTCGACACCGCCTGCGCCCCCGTCAACTGGTTCGCCTGCAACTGCGACTGCAACACCGACCGCTCACTGTCGATCACGTCGAGATACGCGACCTCACCTTCCTGATATTGCGTGCGCGACAACGTCGCCGCCCGACGCGACGCGTTGACGGCCGCATCCTGCGCGCGGATCTGATCATCGAGCAAACGCAGATCAGCAAGATTGTCCTCGACCTCGCGGAACGCGACGAGCACCTGCTGCCGGTAGTTCGCGACCTGCTCGTCGTACTGCGCGCGCGCCTGCTGCACACCAGCAGCCCGCCGCCCGCCGTCGAACAGCGGCAGCGTCAGCGCGGTGCCGGCGAACGGCCCGAGCAGGAACGTGCGGCTCGACCACAGGAACAGGTTGCCGAGCGTCGACGCTTCATACCCGAACGACCCGGTGATATCGAGCTTCGGGAAGTACGCCGACTTCGCGAGCCCGATCCGCGCGTTCGCGGCCGCCATCGCGCGCTCGGCCGCCGACACGTCCGGGCGGCGTTCGAGCAGCGCGGACGGCAGGCCCGGCGGAATCTTCACCGCGACCGGCACGATCGGCGTTTCCTTGAACGCGAAATCCGCAGGCGCCTTGCCGAGCAGAATGGCCAGCGCATGCTCGGACGCCGCGCGCCGGCGCGCGACGCCGACCGCATCGGCCTGCGCGCTCGCCAGTTCGTTCTTCGCGCGCGACACGTCGAGCTCGCTGATGTCGCCTTCGTTGAAGCGGCGCTGCACGAGCTTCAGCGCCTGCTCGCGCAACTCCACCGTGCGGCGGTACAGGTCCTGATCCGAATCGAGCTGACGCAATTCGAAGTAGTTCTGCGCGACGTCGGCCTGCAACGCGAGCTGCACCGAGCGGAACAGCGCTTCGCTCTGCGCCTGGTCGGCGCGCGACGCCTCGACGTTGCGGCCGACGCGGCCGAACAGGTCGGCTTCGTACGACACCGTGCCCTGCGCGCGCCACAGCGTCGCGTTGGTCGGGCCGGTGCCCTGCGGCTGGAACTGCGACGCCGACGACAGCCCCTCGCGCGTCGGCCCGAAACCAGCGCCGACCTGCGGGAACCATTGCGAGCGTGCCGACCGGGTCGCCGCACGCGCTTCCTCGACCCGCGCGGCCGCGGCCTTCAGGTTCTGGTTCGCGGCGAGCGCCTGCGTCTCGAGCGAATCGAGCACCGGGTCGCCGAACACCTTCCACCATTCGCCGCGATGTTCGCCGTCCGCCGGCTCGGCCGTCTTCCACGTGCCGGCCTGCTCGCCGGCGGCGAGGGTCGGCGCTTCCTTGAACGCGGCGGGCGCCGCCGCGTCCGGACGCTTGTAATCGGGGCCGACCGCGCACGCGGCGAGCAGCGTCGCGAGCAGGGTGCTCGCGGCCGCCACCTTCGCGAAGCGCATCAGGCCGTTCGTGTTGTGCAAGTTATTCATTTTCTGGTCCTCAAGCATCGGGCGCCGGCACGCCGTACCCCGTCGAATCCTTGCCGGCGACGTGGATCTTGCCGCCCGCGAGCGTACGCAGCACGACGTAGAACACCGGCGTCAGCATCAGCCCGAACAGCGTCACGCCGAGCATCCCGAAGAACACCGCGACACCCATCGCATGGCGCATTTCCGATCCGGCGCCGGTCGACGTGACGAGCGGCACCACGCCCATGATGAAGGCGATCGACGTCATCAGGATCGGGCGCAGCCGCAGCCGGCTCGCCTCGATCGCGGCCTCGAGCGGCGTCCTGCCGTCGTGTTCGAGCTCGCGCGCGAATTCGACGATCAGGATCGCGTTCTTCGCCGACAGCCCCACCAGCACCATCAGGCCGATCTGCGTGAAGATGTTGTTGTCGCCCTGTGTGAGCCACACGCCCGTCAGCGCCGACAGAATGCTCATCGGCACGATCAGGATCACCGCGAGCGGCAGCGTCAGGCTTTCATACAGCGCGGCGAGCACGAGGAACACGAGCAGCACGCTGATCGGGAACACATACATCGCCGAATCGCCCGCGAGGATCTGCTGGTACGTGAGGTCGGTCCATTCGAACCGCACGCCGCGCGGCAGCGTCTCGTGCGCGATGCGCTCGACCGCGGCCTGCGCCTGCCCCGACGAGAAGCCGGGCGCCGGGCCGCCGTTGATGTCGGCCGCCGTGTAGCCGTTGTAGCGCACGACCATTTCCGGGCCGAACGTCGGCGTCACCGTCACCAGCGACGACAGCGGCACCATCTCGCCCTTGTCGTTGCGGGTCTTCAACTGCAGGATGTCGTCCGCGCGCTGACGGAACGGCGCATCGGCCTGCACGCGCACCTGGTACACGCGCCCGAAGCGGTTGAAATCGTTCACGTACAGCGAACCGAGATACACCTGCATCGTGTTGAACACGTCGGTCACCGGCACGCCGAGCTGCTTCGCCTTCACGCGGTCGAGATCGACGTTGAGCTGCGGCACGTTGATCTGGTAGCTCGTGAACAGCGGGCCGAGTTCAGGCGCCTGCTGCGCGCGCTTGATGAAGTCGTTGGTCGCATCCGACAGCTTCGCGTAGCCGACCGCGCCGCGATCCTCGATCTGCATCTTGAACCCGCCGAGCGTACCGAGGCCGAGCACCGGCGGCGGCGGGAACACCGCGACGAACGAATCCTTCATCGCGCTGTACTTCTGGTTCAGCGCACCCGCGATCGCGCCGGCCGACAGCGCCTTGCCGTGCCGTTCCGAGAACGGCTTGAGCGTGACGAACACGATGCCCGCGCTCGAGCTGTTGGTGAAGCCGTTCACCGACAGCCCCGGGAACGCGACCGCGCTCTCGACGCCCGGCTGCTTCAGCGCGATCGAACCCATGTCGCGGATCACCTTCTCGGTGCGGTCGAGCGAGGCGCCGTTCGGCAGCTGCGCGAACGCGATCAGGTATTCCTTGTCCTGCGCGGGCACGAAGCCGCCCGGCACGACCTTCGACACGAGCACGGTCGCGCCCACCAGCACGAGGTACACGCCCAGCATCAGCGTCTTGCGCGACAGCACGCCGCGCACGCCGCGGCCGTAGTTCTCCGCGCCGCGATGGAACACCTTGTTGAAGCCGCGGAAGAAGCCGCCGAGCACGCGGTTCATCACGCGCGTGAGCCAGTCCTCCTTGTCGCCGTGACCCTTCAGCAGGATCGCCGACAGCGCCGGCGACAGCGTCAGCGAGTTGAACGCCGAGATCACCGTCGAGATCGCGATGGTCATCGCGAACTGCTTGTAGAACTGGCCGGTCAGGCCCGACATGAACGCGAGCGGCACGAACACGGCGACGAGCGTCAGCGCGATCGCGATGATCGGCCCGCTCACTTCCTGCATCGCCTTGTAGGTCGCCTGCCGCGCGTTCATCCCGCCCTCGATGTTGCGCTCGACGTTCTCGACGACGACGATCGCATCGTCGACCACGATCCCGATCGCGAGCACCATCCCGAACAGCGACAACGCGTTGATCGAATACCCGAACGCCAGCAGCAGCGAGAACGTGCCGATGATCGACACCGGCACCGCGATCAGCGGAATCAGCGACGCGCGCCAGGTCTGCAGGAACACGATCACGACGATCACGACCAGCGCGATCGCTTCGAGCAGCGTGTGCACGACGGCCTTGATCGACGAGCGCACGAACTGCGTCGGGTCATAGACGATCTTGTAGTCGACGCCCGCCGGCATGTCCTGCTTCAGCTCGGCCATCGTCTTGCGCACTTCGTCCGAGATCTGCAGCGAGTTCGCGCCGGGCGACTGGTTGATCGCCATCGCGACGGCCGGCTTGTTGTCGAGCAGCGAGCGCAACCCGTATTCGGATGCGTCGAGCTCGATCCGCGCGATGTCGCGCAGGTGCGTGACGCCGCCGTCCGGCGTCGTCTTCACGACGATGTCGCCGAATTCGTCTTCCGTCTGCAGGCGGCCGCGCGCGTTCACCGACAGCTGCAGCGGCGTGCCGGGCAGCGACGGCGATGCGCCGATCACGCCGGCCGCGACCTGTACGTTCTGCTCGCGGATCGACTGCACGACGTCCTCGGCCGACAGCCCGCGCTGCGCGACCTTCTGCGGATCGAGCCACACGCGCATCGCGTAGTCGCCCGAACCCCACAGCTGCACCTGACCGACGCCCTGGATTCGCGACAGGCGATCCTTCACGTTGATCAGCGCGTAGTTGCGCAGGTAGGTCATGTCGTAGCGGTTGTCCGGCGAGATCAGGTGGACCACCATCGTCAGCGTCGGCGAGCTCTTCACCGTGGTGATGCCGAGCCGCTGCACGTCTTCCGGCAAGCGAGGCAGCGCCTGGTTCACGCGGTTCTGCACGAGCTGCGTGGCCTTGTCCGGATCGGTGCCGAGCTTGAACGTGACGGTGATCGTCATGTTGCCGTCGCTGTTCGCCTGCGACTGCATGTAGAGCATGTCCTCAACGCCGTTGATCTGCTCTTCAAGCGGCGACGCGACCGTCTCGGCGATCACTTTCGGGTTCGCGCCCGGGTACTGCGCCTTCACGATCACGGAAGGCGGCACGACTTCCGGATATTCCGAAATCGGCAGCAGGAACATCGCGATCACCCCGCCGAGCAGGATGATCACCGATAGGACTCCTGCAAAGATCGGCCGGTCGATAAAGAATTTGGAAATGTTCATGTGTGGCTCTGTCTGGTTGAACGCGGATGCGAAGCGGCGCGCCGCTTACGAATCCGCCTTCGCCGGTGCGGCCGGCTTCGCGGTGCTCGCGAGCGGCGCGGACGGCTCGTCGCCGCCCGTCATCGGGACCATGTGCGGCTTCACCTGCGCGCCGGGACGCACGCGCTGCGTGCCGTTCACGACCACGCGGTCGCCGGCGGCAAGGCCGCTCACGATCACGCGCCGGTTGCCGTGCTGCATCCCCGGCTGCACTTCGCGATACGACACGCGGCCCTGCTGATCGACGACGAACACGAACTTCTTGTCCTGGTCGGTGTTGATCGCCGCGTCGTCGACGAGCAGCGCCTCGTGCGGCGCGCTGCCGCCCACCTTCACCCGTGCGTACAGGCCCGGGACGAGCGTGCCGTCCGCGTTGTCGAAGCGCGCGCGCACGCGGATCGTGCCGGACGACGTGTCGAGCCGGTTGTCGACCGAATCGATCTCGCCGCTGCGCGAGTAGCCGGTTTCGTTCGCGAGGCCGAGCTCGACCGGCACCTTGCGGCCGCTGCGCGCGCCGTTGATGTATTGCAGGTAGGTCTGCTCGTCCGCGTCGAACGATGCGTAGATCGGCGACACCGACACCAGCGTCGTCAGCGGCGCGGCCGATGCGCCGGCCGACACGACGTTGCCGAGCGTGATTTCCGCGCGCGACACGCGGCCCGATACCGGTGCGGTGATGCGCGTATAGCCGAGGTTGATGCGGGCCGTTTCCAGCGCGGCTTCGGCGGCCTTCAGGTTTGCGTTCGCTTCGCGCGCCGCGTTCTGCTTCTCGTCGTAGTCGCGCTTCGCGATCGCGTTGTCGCCGATCAGCCGCTGCGCGCGCTGCCAGTCGGTCTGCGCATAGCCGTTGCGCGCCTGCGCGGCCGCGAGCTGCGCGGCGGCGCGGTCGACTTCCGCCTGGTACGGGCGCGGGTCGATCACGAACAGCACGTCGCCCTTCTTCACGAGCGCGCCGTCCTTGAAATTCACCGCGACGATCGTGCCCGACACCTGCGGGCGCACGTCGACTTTCTCGACCGCCTCGAGGCGGCCCGAATAGCTTTGCCAGTCGGTCACGGTCTGCGGCACGACGGTCGCGACGTCGACTTCGGGCAGCGGCGCCGCCGCTTTCTCGGGGGCGTTCGCGTTGACGCGCATCGCGCCGAACGTGCCGAGGCCGACGACGGCGAGCGTGACGATCGCCGCGGTCGCGATTCGTGAACGGGAGGTGCGTAGGATGGCCATGTGGATCTCCAGGAAACGTGGATTGGTCTGGTTATGGGTTATTCGGGACGGTTCGGCTGGCGCGCCTGGAAGCGGCACTGGAAGAAGCGCACGGCTTCCTCGAATGCGGCTTCGTGCGTGGCGAGCGCGGCGTGCGTGATGTCCGGATAGCGGATCACCTGCGTGAGCACGCCGGACGAGATCAGGCAGCCCGCATATTTCTCCGCTTCGACGTGCAGCACGTCGTTCTGCGCGGTGACGACGAGCGTCGGCGGCAGCCCCGCGAGGCGCACCGATTCGATCGGCGCCGCGTACGGGTGCATGCGCTGCGCCGCCTGCGGCAGATACGCGCGATAACAGGCCGCGCATTCGCGCGCGGTGATGTCGGACGCGAGACGCTCGGCGTCGCCGATGCGCGTCATGCTCGGGTCGAGCATCGGTCCGAACAGCGCCTGCGCGGCGATCGACACTTCGCCGCGGTCGCGGGCGATGAAGGCGAGGCAGTTCGCGAGCTGGCCGCCCGCGTCGTGCCCGGCGACCCCGATCTTCTTCGGGTTGCCGCCGAACGCGCGGGCACGCGTCGCCGCCCACACGGCGGCGCGATACGCATCCTCCGGCGCGGCGGGAAAAGGAAAGGCCGGCGCGAGCGAATAATCGACCGACACTACGAGCGCTGGTAAGCGTTCTGCTAAAAAACGCGCGGCGAAATCGGCGTCCTCGAGCGACCCGCGGACGAAGCCGCCGCCGTGGAAATAAAGCACTACTGGCAGCCCGGTCTTGTCCGGGCGGCGGTAGAGGCGCAGCACGATGTCCTGTGCGTAGCCGGGAATTTCCACTTCGGCAACCGTCAGCGCCGCGCCCGTCAAGGCTTGAGCGGGCAGCGCGGCTTTCAGGAATTTGCTGAATTCAGAGGCGTCCATGACGATGCAGCATCCATTTCGAGATGGAACGAATTCTGGGTCCGGCAGACATTGGGATAAATGCCTATAATCCGGCAACACAATTCAACGCCCCCGAACAATCCGAGGCTGCGTTTACCCACGAGGTAGCGCAGCCTTCTTGTTCCGGCGGCAAATTAAATTGCGGAGGTTGTGATGGACCGGCTTCAGGCCATGCAGGTATTTACTCGCGTCGTCGATACAAGCAGCTTCACCAAGGCAGCAGAAACGCTCGGTTTGCCGCGCGCGTCCGTCACGACGATCATCCAGAATCTCGAAGCCTTCCTCGGCGTGCGGCTAATGCACCGGACCACGCGCCGGCTGTCGCTCACGCCGGACGGCGCCGCGTACTACGAACGATGCGTGCGCATCCTCGCGGACGTCGAGGAAACCGAAGCGAGCTTCCAGGCCAACAACCGGAAGCCGCACGGAAAGTTGCGTATCGACATGCCGGGCTCGATCGGGCGGCTGCTCGTGATTCCGTCGCTGTGCGAATTCCACACGCGCTATCCGGACATCGACCTGCAGCTCGGCCTGTCCGACCGGCCCGTCGACCTGCTGCAGGAAGGCGTCGACTGCGTGATCCGCGTCGGTGCGCTGCAGGACTCGTCGCTCGTCGCCCGCCGCGTCGGCCTGTTCGAATGCGTGACGGTCGCGTCGCCCGACTATCTCGAGCGCCACGGCGAGCCGCAGACGATCGACGACCTCGGCCAGCACAAGGCCGTCAACTACTTCTCCAGCCGCACGGGCCGCACGATCGACTGGACCTTCCTGATCGACGGCAAGGAAGTCGAGATGAAGATGGAGGGCATCGTGTCGGTGAACGATGCGGATGCGTACGTGACGTGCGGGATCGAGGGCTTCGGCCTGATCCAGCCGCCGCTGTTCATGGTGCTGCCGCACCTGCGCGAAGGCCGGCTCAAGGAAGTGCTGCCCGGGGTCAAGCCGCTGCCGATGCCGATCTCGGTCGTGTATCCGCATAGCCGCCATCTGTCGCCGAAGGTGCGCGTGTTCGTCGACTGGATCGCCGAGGTGTTCGACCGCTGCCCGCTGCTGAGCGGCAAGGGCAGCCTCGACGCGACGTGCAGCAAGCGCACGTTCGAGGAGGCCGAGCGCGCGCCGGTGCTCGATACGCCGGTCATCAACGAGTGGGTCGCGTAATCGTCTGACCTCCACGCGCGGGCCTCGCCGCCCGCGCGTCGTCCCGCCTCAGCGCCGCCTGGGCACGCCTTTCAAGCGCGGCGCCCCCGATCCTTCCCGAATCCGCAGTAAACCTTTGCACGACCCGCGGCAATCGGCCACCGTGTCGTTGCGCGGTGCCGCCGCGCGTCCCGGCGAAGCCCGCGCCGCGGGGCTCCCGGCCATTTCCGCATAACCCTGCCGGCGGTGCGGATGACGATTGTTCCACTGACACGACAATTCAATTCGCGTCTGCCGCATTTATCGCACCGGAACAGATACCTAGAGTAAACCCTGTCGCGCAACCTCGTTGCGCATCGAACAGATCCCGCCTGGCGGGACCGGAGTCAGCGCCCAGGCGCCAGCTCCGACATCTCTAGGAGTGACGCCATGAACCGCCGCCATCTTCTCTCGGCCCTTGCTCTCACCCTCGCCGTGTCCGCACCGGCCTTCGCCGATTCGGGTACGCCGCACGCCGGCGACTACGCCAACACGTCGTGGTACTCGCAGCACAACGGCCCGCGTACGCGCGCCGAAGTGCGTGCGGAAGTCGAGCAGGCACGCAAGGACGGCACGCTCGCGTACCTGCGCAAGGCGACTTCGTATCCGCAGGGGCTCGAGCTAGCCCAGGGCCCGTATCGTCCGCTGCCGGAAGGCAACCAGCTCGCCGGCGGGGGCCGGTAAACGCGCGACGCCGCGCAGCGGATTGCCCGATGCGCGGCGTCTCGAACTATCTTGTCGACGACTCGCTGAGTCAATTAGTTGCAGGAGCACATGATGAACGACCAACTTCCTTCGCCGCTCGATCACTGGGACGACACCACGCCGGTATGGACGCCGTTCCGTTCGACCCAGCAATCGCATTGACCGCATTCACTGCCTTGACCGCCGACTGAGTCGCCGTCCGGCCTTCAACGCCGCGGCACCCCGTCGCGCCATTCGCCCCAGTGCGTGACGATGTCCTGCACGAGCGGATTGCCCGCGCGGTACAGGTTCTCGGTCGCCGGCGCGAAGCCGCCTTGATCGGCGTAGTTCAGCAGGTTGTCGGCGCTCGTCTGCCCGGCGTACGGCCGATCGAAATCGGACCCCGTGCGCAGCACGGCCACGCGCGACAGGTCGACCCGCTTCACGCTCGCCGCGCGCTTGAGCGCTTCATACGTCGCGTTGTCTTCCTGAGCGGTCATGCAGTAGGTGCCCTTGCCGTCCGTCAGGATCTTGGTCCACTGGCGCGCGCGCTCGCCGATCAGCGTGCCCGAGAACCACGTGTTGCCCGATGACGTATCGCACTGGATCACCGTCGGCGGCCGGTTCGCCGGCGCATACGTGAACTTCGCGCGCGCGGCCTGCGCCTGTGCGCTGTCGGCGAGCACGACGTTGCGCGACAGCGCATACGCGGCATCGGTCAACTGCGGGTTGAGCTGGAACACTTCGGTGCGATAGTCGAGCGGCGGCTTGTCGTTCGGGCTCTTCGTGTTGATGCCGAGATAGCCGGTGTTCCAGCCGGCCGGAATCTCGCGCGCATCGAGCTCCCACTGCAAGCTGAAATCGACGAGGTATTTCGACCACGCGGCCGATCCGACCGTGCCCTGTGCCGGGTCGACGCCCGCGATGCCCGAGACCAGGAAATACGTGCGGCGCAGATCGAAGCGTTGCGAGAACGTGAGCGCCATGATCGTCGCCGATGCGTTCGCATAACCCATGCCGGTCGTGACCACGCACACGTCCTGCTTGTTGCAGTGGACCGCCGGATAGTCGGGCGACAGGCCGGGCACGGTGACGTCACGCCACGGGCCGAGCCGGTCGAGCCACGCCTGGCCTTCCGGCCCGAACATCGTGATGATCATGACCTTGACCGGGCGGCCATGCGAGCCGGTCTCGGCGAATGCTGCGTTGCCGGCATCGTTGCCCTGGTTGTCCTGCGCGATCGACGGCGCGGTCGCACAGGCGGCAAGCGAGAATGCAGCGGCGGAAAGGATGGAGCGAGTCAGCATCGGCGTTCCTTGTTTCGGTGATTGGGTGAGAACGGCTGTCGGAGACTGCGCGACGAGTATAGAACGAGCGTGCGCGATGCGGAACCCGACTACGAAACGGCCGGCGGTGTTGCGTGCGAACGGCTGCGTGGTGCGCAACGGAAATCGCGTATTCGCCACGGCCTTGCAAACATCAGGAATGCTATCGGGTTCGTCGCCGTGCGCGATATCGGCCGCTTTGCGCCGCGCTACACGCGCATCAGCCCCGCGACGCCGTAACCGAGCACGACGAGTGCGGCGACCACATGGCTCGCGGCCAGCCACCCCGGCGATTTCACGAAGCGCCCGATTGCGCCGCCGCCGAACGCGAACACGAGTTGCCCGATGAGGCTGCCGGCAAACACGCATGCGGCACCGAGCAGCCAGTGTCGATGCGCACCGGCGGCAGCCGTCGCATAGCCGTAGAACAGCAGGATGGTCAGCGGATTCGCGAGCGTGACGAAGAACATCGCCATGAACGGGCGATTGCCCGGCGGCGGCACTACGTCGCCATCGAGCGTGCGGCGCCGGTCGCGCAGCGCCTGCCACAGCATCCGCGCGCCCATCGCGAGCAGCACGAGCGCACCGACCATGCGGAACAGCGACAGATGCGACGCCAACGTGCCCGCGAGCATCGCGCCGATCGTGAACGCGACGACCGCATGACAGCCGTCGGCCGCGGCCACGCCGATCGCCGCGCGCACGCCGGTCGCCGTGCCGGCGCGCATGCCGTAGTTCGCGATCATCAGCGCGACGGGCCCGACCGACAGCGCGATCATCAGCCCGAACAGGAAGTCGTTCATCGGTCGTCGATGCCTTCAACGGAAGGCATCGATTCTATCGACCGACGGCGCTCCAGCTTGAGAAAAAATACGTCAGGCGACGTCGACGCGTGCGGGCCCGTCCACCATCTCGCCGATCACGGCCGCGCGGTCGAAACCGTCGGCGCGGAAGCACGCGAGCACGTCATCGACGGTCTCGGGCGCACACGCGACCAGCAGCCCGCCCGACGTCTGCGGATCGGTCAGCAGCGCCTGCGCGACGGGCGGCAGGCCATCGGCGAGCCGGACATCGGTGCCGTACGCGGCCCAGTTGCGGCCCGACGCACCGGTGAACACGCCGTCGGCCACGAACGTCTCGACGCCCGCCAGCCACGGCAGCGACGCATAGTGCACGCGCGCGGTGAGTTGCGCACCGCGCGCCAGTTCGAGCGTATGGCCGAGCAGCCCGAAGCCCGTGACGTCGGTCAGCGCATGCACGCCCGGCAGCGCGGCAAGCTCGGCGCCCGGCCGGTTCAGCTTGGTGGTCATCGCGACCATCTGCGCGTAACCGTCGGCATCGAGCTGGTTCTTCTTCAGCGCGGCCGACAGTACGCCGACGCCGAGCGGCTTGCCGAGCACGAGCACGTCGCCCGCGCGCGCGGCCGCGTTGCGCTTCACGCGCGACGGATGCACGACGCCGATCGCCGCGAGCCCGTAGATCGGCTCGACCGAATCGATCGAATGGCCGCCCGCGACCGGAATGCCGGCCTCCGCGCACACCGATTCGCCGCCGCGCAGCACGGCCGCGATCGTCTCGTGCGGCAGCACGTTGATCGGCATGCCGACCAGCGCGAGCGCGAGGATCGGCTTGCCGCCCATCGCATAGACGTCGGACAGCGCGTTGGTGGCCGCGATGCGGCCGAAGTCGAACGGATCGTCGACGATCGGCATGAAGAAATCGGTGGTCGCGACGATCGCCTGCTCGTCGTTGAGCCGGTAGACGGCCGCGTCGTCGGACGTCTCGGTGCCGACCAGCAGATCCGGGAACAGCGCGGGCGGCGTCGCGCGCTTGAGCAGCTCGGACAGCACGCCCGGCGCGATCTTGCAGCCGCAGCCGCCCCCGTGCGACAGGCTCGTGAGGCGCGGAACGGCAGGCTGGGCTTGGGTGGCTTCGGTCATCGTCGGCATCCGGTGAATAACAACGTTCCATTATCGACAATTCCGCGCGAACGCGCCCGATACCCACATAATTGACGGCCCCACTTCCGCCCCTCCCGTCCGCCCTTCGTTCATGGATCACCTGTTCATCGGCCTCGTGCTGTGCTCCGCGCTGCTGCACGCCATCTGGAACGCGTTTCTCCACGTCAGCGAAGACCGGCTGGTCCAGCTCGGCACGATGTCGCTGCCGTATCTCGCGTTCGGCATCGCCGGCGCCGTGCTGCTGCCCGCGCCGGCGCCCGCCGCGTGGCCGTACGTCGCCGCGTCCGCCGTGCTCGAGGTCGCGTACTGCTTCACGCTGGCGCGCGCGTACCGCAACGGCGAGTTCGGGCAGATCTATCCGATCGCGCGCGGGATCTCGCCGCTGCTCGTATCGGTGCTGGCGCTCGCGATGCTGCACGAGCGGCCGACGCCGTTCGGCTTCGCGGGCATCGCGCTCGTGTCGTTCGGGATCATGTCGCTCGCGCTGCGGCGCGGCTTCCGGTTTTCCGGCGAAGGCGTGCCGTATGCATTGCTCACGGGCGTGTTCATCGCCGCGTATTCGATCTGCGACGGGATCGGCTCGCGCGTGTCCGGCAGCGCGCTCGGCTATATCGCATGGGTGTACCTGCTGTGGAGCGTGCCGCAGCTCGTGCTCGTCTGCGCGGTACGCGGCGGCCCGCGCGCGGTGCTCGGCTCGCGCTCCGCCCTCACGCAAGGCGCGATCGCCGGCACGATCTCGCTCGCCGCTTACGGGATCGTGATCCTCGCGTACCGGCACCTGCCGGTCGCGACCGTGTCGGCGCTGCGCGAAACGAGCTCGATCTTCGCGGTCGCGATCGGCTGGTTCGTGATGCGCGAGCGGCCCGGCGCGCAGCGGCTTGCGGCGTGTGCGCTGGTGGTCGCGGGCGCGGCGTTGATCCGGCTGTAATGCCCGAACCGGGCGCCTGGTCAGTGCCGGTGTTCACGACTGATTCGGCGGAGGGCTCCGTCCGCACCGCTGAGTTTTGCAATACCGCCCGCCACTCTTGCCGTATCAGGAAGAGGCATGAATCAGTTGGCGATTCCCGTTCGACGACGCGAAAATGGGCTGGCCAGTCGCGCACAAAAAATTCTCTCGTCGTCGCGAAGCCGTCGCGAAGCGTATCGAGCCTCGATCGGCCTTTGACGGCATCACGACGAGCCGATATTGCCGTGCTCGCACGTCAAGCCGCCGCAACAACCCCGCCGAACGCCCGCTCGTCGATCGCCTCGGCAAGCGTCGCGAACGCGGTCGCGATCTCGTCTTCCGGCACGCACGCATAGCCGAGCAGCAACCCCGAGGCAGCCCGCGAGCGGTCCGCGTAATACCCGGACAGCGGCCGCACGACGATGTTGCGCGCCAGCGCGGCCTGCGCGACCGCGCGATCGTCGACGCCCGCCGGCAATTGCGTGACGAGATGCAGCCCGGCGTCGCTGCCGAGCGCGTGCAGCGTATCGCCGTAGCGCCGCGCGACCGCCTCGAGCAGCACCTCGCGGCGTTGCCCGTACAGCGTGCGCATCTTGCGGATATGCGACACGAAATGCCCTTCCGCGATGAATTCGGCGAGCACGGCCTGCTGCAGCAACTGCCCTTCGCGATACAGCTCGGCGCTCGCGGTCGCGAAGCTTTCCGCGAGCGGCTCCGGCGCGACCAGATAGCCGACCCGCAGCCCCGGGAACAGCGTCTTGCCGAAACTGCCGACGTAGATCACCTGCCCGGCCGT
>NZ_BBSK01000122.1:0-58078 GCF_001319805.1 Burkholderia sp. E168m22 | reverse complement strand
CCGCCGCCGCGCGAGGCTCATCACCATCCCGAGCGGATACTGGTGCGACGGCGTAACGAGCATCAGCTTCGGCGGCTCGGCCAGATCGGCGGCCGACGGCGCGATCCCTTCGTCGTCGACCGGAATCGGCCGGGTGGTCAGCCCCGACACGTTCAGCACGCTGCGCACGCCCCAGTAGCACGGGTCCTCGGTCCAGATCGCGTCGCCCGGATCGGTCAGCAGCCGCACCGCGAGGTCGATCGACTGGTGGATGCCGGTCGTGATCACGATCTGCTCGGGCGTGCAGCGCACCGAGCGCGACGTGCGCAGGTAGTCGGCCAGCGCCTCGCGCAGCAGCGCGAGCCCGCCGCCGGGTGCGTAGGTCAGCAGGTCCGGACGCAGGCGCCGCCAGTACTTGTTGTGCAGCCGCGTCCACACGCGCGCCGGAAAGCGCGACACATCGGGCACGCCTGGCATGAACGCGCCGCCCTGGCGCTTCGACACGCCGGCGCCTTCGACGAGCCGCGTACCGCGCGCGGACAGCCGCCGCACGGACGGCGTCACGACGGCCGGGCCTGCGCCCGCGTCGGGCGGCGCGCCGACGATCTCGTCCGGCGCGCTGTCGGCGACGAACGTGCCGCGCCCCGTCGCCGAGTTCACATAGCCTTCGAGTGCAAGCTGTTCGTAAACCTGCGTGACCGTGTTGCGCGCGATCCCGAGCTCGGCGGCCAGCAGCCGCGACGACGGCACGCGCGTGCCGGCCGGCAGTTCGCGCGACAGGATCGCCTGTTGCAGCAGCCGGTGAAGCTGCCGGTAGATCGGCTGTTCGCCGCCGCGCACGAGGCGCTGCGCCAGCCAGTCCGACAACACGCTCGCGCGCATGATTGGCTCCTGAATATTTATTGAAATGGCTCTGATTGCCAGAGCCAAATGTGATTATAGTCGCCTCCATGGGCTGCCAAGGCGCCCGATTCCCTACCCACCGGACAGAACATCAAGGAGATGACCGTGAAGAATGCCGACCTGCAGGCCCGCAAGAACGCCGCCACCCCGCGCGGCGTCGGCGTGATGTGCGATTTCTACGCCGCCCGCGCCGAGAACGCGGAGCTGTGGGATGTCGAAGGCCGCCGCTTCATCGATTTCGCCGCCGGCATCGCGGTGCTGAACACGGGCCACCGTCACCCGAAGATCGTCAAGGCGATCGCCGATCAGCTGAACAACTTCACGCACACCGCTTACCAGATCGTCCCGTACGCGTCGTACGTCGAACTGGCGGAAAAGATCAACGAGCGCGCGCCGGGCGACTTCCCGAAGAAGACGGCGTTCTTCACGACCGGCGCCGAAGCCGTCGAAAACGCGATCAAGATCGCGCGCGCGGCAACCGGCCGTCCGGGCGTCATCGCATTCTCGGGCGGCTTCCACGGCCGCACGATGATGGGCATGGCGCTGACCGGCAAGGTCGCGCCGTACAAGCTGAACTTCGGCCCGTTCCCGGGCGACGTGTTCCACGCGCCGTACCCGAACGCCGTGCACGGCGTGACGACCGCCGACTCGATCAAGGCGATCGAGATGCTGTTCAAGGCCGACATCGATCCGAAGCGCGTCGCCGCGATCATCTTCGAACCGGTCCAGGGCGAAGGCGGCTTCAACCCGGCGCCGGCCGAATTCGTGCGCGCGCTGCGCAAGATCTGTAACGAACACGGCATCCTGCTGATCGCCGACGAAGTGCAGACGGGCTTCGCGCGCACCGGCAAGCTGTTCGCGATGCAGCACTACGACGTGCTGGCCGACCTGATCACGATGGCGAAGAGCCTCGCGGGCGGCATGCCGCTGTCGGGCGTCGTCGGCCGGGCGGACGTGATGGACGCGGCCGCCCCCGGCGGCCTCGGCGGCACCTACGCGGGCAACCCGCTGGCAGTCGCCTCGGCGCACGCGGTGCTCGAGATCATCGACGAAGAGAAGCTGTGCGAGCGTGCGACGCAACTCGGCGACGTGCTGAAGGCGAAGCTGAATGCGCTGCAGGCCGACGTGCCGCAGATCGCCGACGTGCGCGGCCCCGGCGCGATGATCGCGGTCGAATTCCTGAAGCCGGGTTCGGGCGAGCCGGATGCCGAATTCACGAAGCGCGTGCAGACGCGTGCGCTCGAGCGCGGCCTGCTGCTGCTCGTGTGCGGCGTGTACTCGAACGTCGTGCGCTTCCTGTTCCCGCTGACGATCCCGCAAGCCGTGTTCGACGAAGCGCTGGTGATCCTCGAGGAAGTGCTGAAGGAAACGGTCGGCGTGCCGGCCTGAGTGCCCGTCCACTTCAACTGAATGCGCCGCCGCCGTCGTGAAGACGGCGGCGGCCGTTTTCATCCGTCCTTTTTCGAAGCAGGTGATGCATATGAGCACGGTTCAGGAAACCCTGGCACTGAAAGATCCGTCGCTGTTCCGCCAGCAGGCGTACGTCAACGGCGAATGGCAAGGCGCGACGAACGGCGAGACGTTCGAGGTCCGCAACCCGGCCACCGGCGGCCTGCTCGGCACCGTGCCGGCGATGGGCACGGCGGAAACGCGTCACGCGATCGACGCCGCGAACGCCGCATGGCCGGCGTGGCGCAAGAAGACCGCGAAGGAACGTGCGGTCATCCTGCGCAAGTGGCACGACCTGATGATGGACAACGCCGACGACCTCGCGCTGATCCTCACGACCGAGCAGGGCAAGTCGCTCGCCGAAGCAAAGGGCGAGATCGGCTACGCGGCGTCGTTCCTCGAATGGTTCGCGGAAGAAGGCAAGCGCGTGTACGGCGACACGATCCCGACGCCGGCGAGCGACAAGCGCATCGTCGTGACGAAGGAAGCGATCGGCGTATGCGCGGCGATCACGCCGTGGAACTTCCCGGCGGCGATGATCACGCGCAAGGTCGGCCCGGCGCTCGCGGCAGGCTGCCCGATCGTCGTGAAGCCGGCGGAAGCGACGCCGTTCTCCGCGCTCGCGATGGCCGTGCTAGCCGAACGCGCGGGCGTGCCGGCCGGCGTGTTCAGCGTCGTCACGGGCGACCCGAAGGCGATCGGCGGCGAACTGACGTCGAACCCGATCGTGCGCAAGCTGTCGTTCACGGGCTCGACGCCGGTCGGCCGCCTGCTGATGGCGCAGTGCGCGGCGACGGTCAAGAAGGTGTCGCTGGAGCTCGGCGGCAATGCGCCGTTCATCGTGTTCGACGACGCCGATCTCGATGCGGCCGTGCAGGGCGCGATCGCGTCGAAGTACCGCAACAGCGGCCAGACGTGCGTGTGCACGAACCGCTTCTACGTGCACGAAGCCGTGTACGACCAGTTCGCGCAGAAGCTCGCGGCGGCCGTCGGCCAGTTGAAGGTCGGCCGCGGCACGGAGCCGGGCGTCACGCAGGGCCCGCTGATCAACGAAGCGGCCGTGCTGAAGGTCGAGGCGCACATCGAGGACGCGCTCGCGAAGGGCGCAACCGTCGTGACGGGCGGCAAGCGCCACGCGCTCGGCCACGGCTTCTTCGAGCCGACCGTGCTGACGGGCGTCACGCCGGCGATGAAGGTCGCGAAGGAAGAGACGTTCGGGCCGCTCGCGCCGCTGTTCAAGTTCGGCAGCGACGACGAGGTGATCCGCCTCGCGAACGACACCGAGTTCGGCCTCGCCGCGTACTTCTACAGCCGCGACATCGGCCGCGTGTGGAAGGTGGCCGAAGCGCTCGAATACGGGATGGTCGGCGTGAACACGGGCCTGATCTCGAACGAGGTCGCGCCGTTCGGCGGCGTCAAGCAGTCGGGCCTCGGCCGCGAAGGCTCGCACTACGGCATCGACGACTACGTCGTGATCAAGTACCTCTGCCTGGCCGTCTGACGGTTCGGGCCTGCCGCTTCCCGGCGACAGGCCCTCGCCGCCCGGCCGGAACCGGGCGGCCCGACGCGGGCCGGCGCCTCTCCGTCGCGCCCGCGTCACTTTCCCTTCCCGCGATCAGCGGAACACGTTCACCGCCTCCACCAGCCGCGCCGCCTGCTGCTTCAGGCTTTCCGATGCCGCCGTGCTCTGCTCGACGAGCGCCGCGTTCTGCTGCGTGATGTTGTCCAGATGCACGACCGCCTGGTCGACCTGCGCGACGCCCGTGCTCTGTTCGGCCGTCGACGAGCTGATCTCCGCGATGAGATCCGACACGCGCTTCACCTGCGTGACGATGTCCTCCATCGTCTTGCCCGCGCCGTCGACGATCCGCGCACCCGACTCGACGCGCTCGACGCTCGCGCCGATCAGCGTCTTGATCTCCTTCGCCGCGTTCGCGCTGCGCTGCGCGAGCGCGCGCACTTCACCAGCGACCACTGCGAAGCCGCGCCCCTGATCGCCCGCGCGCGCCGCCTCGACCGCCGCATTCAACGCGAGGATGTTGGTCTGGAACGCGATGCCGTCGATCACGCCGATGATGTCCGCGATCTTGCGCGAGCTGTCGGTGATGTCGTTCATCGTCGCGACGACTTCGTTCACCGCCTGCCCGCCGCGCCCGGCCGCCTCGCTCGCGGACACCGACAACTGGTTCGCCTGCAGCGCCGTCTCCGCATTGCTCGATACGGTCGCCGTCATCTCGGCCATCGACGCGGCCGTCTGCTGCACGCTCGTCGACGCCTGCTCGGTGCGCGCGCTCAGGTCGTTGTTGCCTTGCGCGATTTCATTGCTCGCGCGCTGCACGTTCAGCACCTGTTCGCTGACGTCGTCGACGAGCCAGCGGAACATCAGCCCGAGCTGGTTGATCGTGCGCAGCGTCATGCCGATCTCGTCGACGCGGTTCATCCGCACGCCGCTGCGGCTCTCGCCGGTCGCCACGCGCAACGCCTCGTCGCGCAACTGCCGCAGCGGCCGCACGATCTGCGCGTCGAGCCACAGCCCGGCCGCCGCCGTCACGCCGACCGCCGCACCGGCGAACGCCGCGAGCCCGCCTCCGGTCAACCCGGCCGCCCAGCCGGCGCCGACGACCGCCGGCGCCAGCACGCACAGCGTCGACACCAGCCGCGCCCGCACCGACATCGTCTGGAACAGCGACGCGACGCGCAGCGCGCCCGTGCGCACGATCAATCCCTTGTGGAACCGGCGGCTGCCGGCCTTGCCTTCGCGGAAATCGCGATACAGCGCCTCGGCGGCCGCGATCTCGTCGCGCGTCGCCTTCGTGCGCACCGACATGTAGCCCTTCGGCTGCCCGTTGCGCATCACCGGAATCGCGTTCGCGCGCACCCAGTAGTGATCGCCGTTCTTGCGGCGGTTCTTCACGAGCGCGGTCCACGGCTCGCCGCCCTTGAGCGTCGCCCACATGTCGGCGAACGCCTCCTTCGGCATGTCCGGATGCCGCACCACGTTGTGCGGCTGGCCTTCGATCTCCTCGGGAGAAAAGCCGCTGACCTGGATGAATGCCGCGTTCGCGTAAGTGATATAGCTGTCGGCATCGGTCGTCGACATCAGCGTCGCATCGTCGGCAAATTCGAATTCGCGTTGCGTGACGGGCTGGTTGTTGCGCATGGTGTGGAGCTCCGGGTGGCGGATCTTGCGTCCGCTCGTCGATTGATTCGAGACCCCGCGCATGGCGATCGATTCGCATGCATGTGAGTCAGGCTCCTGCACTTTCGGCAAATTCGGCGAAAACATTATGCCGTATTCGGGTAAATATGCATTAAAGATGCATCAACTTGTTTTTTCCGAATAACTTGTTCATGGATAAAATGAAACGCCTTGTCTGGCAACGGTTTGGCGGCTATTCGTCTGATCATTGCACGTCATGATTTCGGCGCGATTTAATGCGCAAACACGCAATCGGAAATACGAATATCTCCCATTCCACGTCATTCGATTTAACCCGCAAACCTGAATGGGCGCTGTGCGCGACATCCGGCGTTCATCGATCACCCGCACGTCGCGCCCCCTTTCGCGCCATCACCTGAACACGTTCACTGCATCCACAAGCCGCGTCGCCTGCTGCTTCAGGCTCTCCGATGCCGCCGTGCTCTGTTCGACGAGTGCCGCGTTCTGCTGCGTGATGTTGTCCAGGTGCACGACCGCCTGGTCGACCTGCGCAACACCCGTACTTTGCTCGGCCGTCGACGAGCTGATCTCCGCGATGAGGTCCGATACGCGCTTCACCTGCGTGACGATGTCCTCCATCGTCTTCCCAGCCCCATCGACGATCCGCGCGCCCGACTCGACCCGCTCGACACTCGCGCCGATCAGCGTCTTGATCTCCTTCGCCGCGTTCGCGCTGCGCTGCGCGAGTGCCCGCACTTCGCCGGCCACCACCGCGAAGCCGCGCCCCTGTTCGCCTGCACGTGCCGCCTCCACGGCCGCATTCAGCGCAAGGATGTTGGTCTGGAACGCGATGCCGTCGATCACGCCGATGATGTCCGCGATCTTGCGCGAGCTGGCGGTGATCTCGCTCATCGTCGTGACGACCTCGCTCACCGCCTGCCCGCCGCGCTCGGCCGCATCGCTCGCGGACACCGACAACTGATTCGCCTGCAGCGCGGTCTCGGCATTGCTGGACACGGTCGCCGTCATCTCGGCCATCGACGCGGCGGTCTGCTGCACGCTCGACGCGGCCTGTTCGGTGCGCGCGCTCAAGTCGCCGTTGCCCTGCGCGATCTCGTTGCTCGCGCGCTGCACGTTGTGCACCTGCTCGCTGACGTCGTCGACGAGCCAGCGGAACATCAGCCCGAGCTGATTGATCGTGCGCAGCGTCATGCCGATCTCGTCGACCCGGTTCATCCGCACGCCGCGCCGGCTCTCGCCGGTCGCGACGTTCAGCGCCTGCTCGTGCAGCCGCTTCAGCGGTTGCACGATCTGCGCGTCGAGCCACCAGCCGGCGGCGGCCGCCGCGCCGACCGTCACGCCGGCAAACGCCGCGAGGCTGCCGCCGGTGAGCCCGCAGGCCCACCCCGCGCCGACGACGGCCGGCGCCAGCACGCACAGCGCCGAATGGACGCGCGCCCGCACCGACATCGTCTGCGGCAGCGATGCGATCCGCAGCAGCCCGGTGCGGATGACGAGGCCCTTGTGGAACCGGCGCTGGCCAGCCTTGCCTTCGCGGAATGCGCGATACAGCGCATCCGCGGCCCGGGTCTCGTCGTGCGGCGCCTTCGTGCGCACCGACATGTAGCCTTGCGGCGCGCCGTTGCGCATCACCGGAATCGCATTCGCGCGCACCCAGTAGTGATCGCCATTCTTGCGGCGGTTCTTCACGAGCGCTGTCCACGGCTCGCCGCGCCGCAGCGTCGCCCACATGTCGGCGAACGCCTCCTTCGGCATGTCCGGGTGACGCACCACGTTGTGCGGCTGGCCGACGAGTTCCTCGTTCGAGAACCCGCTCACTTGCGCGAACGTCGTGTTCGCGTAGGTGATGATGCTGTCGGCATCGGTCGTCGACATCAGCGTGACGTCGTCGGGAAAATCGAATTCCTGTTGGGTAACGGGCTGGTTGTTGCGCATGCAAGGCTCCGAAAGGCGGATCTGTCGTCCGCGCCGCGCTGAAATCGCGCTCAGTAGCCGAAAAACGGTTGCTCGCTTTACGACACTCTCGTCCTTACTGTCGGCAATTCAGCGAAAAACCTTAATTCCGTTGCGCACAAAATGGGCAATCCAGCCATTGCCATGATTTCGATCAAATAATCCGGCGATAATCACCGCGCGCGTTTATCTGGCTGTCACGAAGCGCCGCGCGGCATTGACAATGCCGGCGGCCGTTGCGTGCGGCGAAACGATTCGCTTATCCTGCTCCATTCGACCTGAATTCGAATCCGATGAAAAAGGCATTGCATGAACTGAATCGGCTGTCCTGGAATACGGCGACGGTCGCGCATAACAGCCATAAAGGCGATCAGGCTGCATTTTTCCGCAATGGCGGCTCGACGCTGTTTCCGGAAGAACGCGAACTGCTCGGCGATCTCACCGGTTTGCGGCTCTTGCACCTGCAATGCAACGCGGGACAGGACACGCTGAGCCTCGTGCGCGACGGCGCGGACGCAACCGGCGTCGACATCTCCGACGAGGCGATCGACTTCGCGCGGCAACTGTCGGCCGACGCGGGCCTGCCCGCGCGCTTCGAGCGCGCCGACATACTCGACTGGATGCCCGCAGCCGCCGCGCGCGGCGAGCGCTTCGATCGCGTGTTCACGTCGTACGGCGCGATCTGCTGGCTGTCGGACCTGAGCGCATGGGCGCGCGGGATCGCCTCGTTGCTCGCGCCGGGTGGCCGCTTCGCGATGGTCGAGTTCCACCCGTTCTCACTGTATTTCGACGAACAGTGGCAGCCGCGCTACGACTACTTCAACGGCGACGCGACCGAGGAACCCGCAGGCGTCGGCGATTACGTCGCGGCGTCGGCACGGGGCTCGGCGAGCAGCACGATCATCCGGGCATCGTCGGTTTCGCGAACCCGCATCCGAGCTACGAGTTCATGTGGGGCATCGGCGACGTCGTGAATGCGCTGGTCTCGGCCGGGCTCGCGATCGACCGCCTGAACGAATATCCGTACTCGAACGGCTGGAAGGGCTTCAACGGCATGCGTGAGCTGGCGGGCCGCCGGATGGTGCCGCCCGAAGGCATGCCGCGCCTGCCGTTGATGTACGCAATCGCCGCGCACCGGAGGGCCGCATGACCCGCCGCACCGCCGCCGAGCGCGACGCGCTGTCGGCCCGCCTGCTGGCCCGCGACGACGTGCCGCTCGTGTGGACCATCGACCGGCGCGAAATCATCGAACACCTGTACGTATTGCGCGACGGCGCGCTGCATCTCGTGCCCGAGTTCTACGACGTGGCCGGCTGGCCCGACGGCGAAGCCGACCACTACACGCCGATCCTGCTCGACTGCCACGACCGCGGCGGCTGGTTTCTCGGCCGGTTCGACGGCGCGCGACTCGTCGCGGCAGCGATCGTCGACAGCCGGCCGCTCGGCCCGCGGGGCGACATGCTGCAGTTGAAGTTCCTGCATGTAAGCCACGACTGGCGCGGTTGCAGGCTCGGCGAACAGCTCTACCGCGCGGCGCAGGTGCAGGCACGCGCGATGGGTGCCGAGCGCCTGTATGTGTCGGCGACGCCGTCGCAGCGCACGATCGACTTCTACCTGCGGCTCGGCTTCACGGTCAGCACGGCGCCCGATCCCGAGCTTTACGCGCTCGAGCCCGAGGATATTCACCTCGAAGGGCCGACCGCGTGACGGTCCGGCACACGGATGAAGCGTAGAATTTTCCGCCCCGCCCCAGCCGTCATCAGCTGCCATCAGCCGTCACGGAGTGCGACATTGAACAACGCCCCGCCACCGCCCGCCACGCCGAAGATCCTCGTCAGCATGTGCGTGGTCGGCCATCCGGTCCGTTACAACGGCTCGGCGAAGACCGCCGCGCACGAGGCGCTCGAACGGTGGCAGCGCGAGGGGCGTCTCGTGGCCGTCTGCCCGGAGCTGGCGGGCGGCTTGAGCGTGCCGCGCCCGCCTGCCGAGATCGCCGGCGGCGCATCGGGGCAGCAGGTGCTGTCGGGGCACGCAAGGATCGTCGACGTGAACGGCGCCGACGTGACGGCGCCATTCGTTGCCGGCGCGCAAACCGCGCTGGCCCTCGCGCAGGCACACGATTGCCGCTTCGCGATCCTCGCCGACGGCAGCCCGTCGTGCGGCAGCACGTTCATTTACGACGGAAGTTTCGCGAGCCGGCGGCAGGCGGGCGCCGGCGTCACGGCGGCGCTGCTGCGCGAGCATGGCATCGAGGTGTTCGCGGACACCGAGATCGACGCGCTCGACGCGCGCCTCAGGCAACTGTCGCAGGCCGGTTAACGACGATGGGCGGCACGAGACACCTCGTGCCGCCCATCGTGGCGGATACAGCACAGCGGTGAAGCGGCGCATATCCGGCCGCTTCACCGCATCACGCCGGTCACACGCGTTCGATCGCGATCGCGATGCCCTGACCGACGCCGATGCACATCGTGCACAGCGCGAAGCGGCCGTTCGTGCGATGCAGCTGGTACATCGCGGTCGTCACGAGGCGCGCACCCGATGCGCCGAGCGGGTGGCCAAGCGCGATCGCGCCGCCGTTCGGGTTCACGCGGGGATCGTCATCGGCCACGCCGAGCATGCGCAACACGGCGAGACCTTGCGACGCGAACGCCTCGTTCAGTTCGATCACGTCGAACTGGTCGATCGTCATGCCGAGCCGCGCGAGCAGCTTCTGCGTGGCCGGCGCCGGGCCGATGCCCATCACGCGCGGCGCGACGCCGGCCGTCGCGATCCCCAGCACGCGGGCGCGCGGCGTCAGGCCGAAGCGCTTCGCGGTTGCTTCGTTCGCCAGCAGCAGCGCGGCGGCGCCGTCGTTCACGCCCGACGCGTTGCCGGCCGTGACCGAGCCATCCGGACGCACGACGCCCTTCAGCTTCGCGAGCGCTTCGAGCGACGTTTCGCGCGGATGCTCGTCGCGCGACACGACCACCGGATCGCCCTTCTTCTGCGCAATCGTGACCGACACGATTTCTTCGGCCTGCGTACCGTCCTGCTGCGCCCGCGCGGCTTTCTGCTGGCTGCGCAGCGCGAACAGGTCCTGATCCGCGCGGCTGACGTTGTAGTCGACCGCGACGTTCTCCGCGGTTTCCGGCATCGAATCGACACCATGCAGCTGTTTCATCAACGGATTGACGAAGCGCCAGCCGATCGTCGTGTCGTAGATGTCGGCCTGGCGCGCGAACGCGCTCGCGGCCTTGCCCATCACGAACGGCGCGCGCGTCATGCTCTCGACGCCGCCCGCAACCATCAACGCGGCTTCGCCCGATTTGATCGCGCGTGCGGCCACGCCGACCGCATCCATGCCGGAACCGCACAGGCGGTTGATCGTCGAACCCGGCACGCCCTCCGGCAAGCCCGCGAGCAGCGCCGACATGCGTGCGACGTTGCGGTTGTCCTCGCCGGCCTGGTTCGCGCAGCCGTAGATCACGTCGTCGATCGCCGTCCAATCGACGTCGCGATTGCGCTCGACGAGCGCCTTGAGCGGCACCGCGCCCAGATCGTCGGCGCGCACGCCGGACAGTGCACCGCCGTAACGCCCGATCGGCGTACGGATCGCATCACACAGAAAAGCTTCGGTCATCAGTGTCTCCGGTCCCGTGAAAGGCAGGGAAATGAACAGGGCGCGCCCCTTGCATTGCCCGCCGGGATGCGCTCGGATGTTCTACATACGAACATAAGATCGTGTATCGAACGTTCAACGCATCATAGGGAGTGCGGGGACGACCTGTCAAGGGCACGGCCCGTCGGGAGGTTGGCGTGTCGGGCCCCATGCGCTATCTTCTCGGCTGCACGACATTCCAGGCGCTCATGACAACCGACGATATTCAGACGAAACCCGGCGACTCCTATGTACAGTCGTTCGCGCGCGGCCTCGCGGTGATCCGCGCGTTCGACGCGGCGCGCCCGGAGCAGACGCTCACCGAGGTGGCATCGGCCACCGGCCTCACGCGCGCGGGGGCCCGCCGGATTTTGCTCACGCTGCAGACGCTCGGCTACGTCGAGGCCGACGGCCGGCTGTTCCGGCTCACGCCGAAGATCCTCGAGCTCGGCTTCGCGTATCTCACCTCGATGCCGTTCTGGAATCTCGCCGATCCGGTGATGGAGCAACTGTCCGCGCAGATCCACGAAAGCTGCTCGGCCGCAGTGCTCGACCGCACCGAGATCGTCTACGTGCTGCGCGTGCCGACCCGCAAGATCATGACGATCAACCTGTCGATCGGCAGCCGGCTGCCCGCGTACTGCACGTCGATGGGCCGTGTGCTGCTGTCCGCGCTCGACGATGCGGCGCTCGATGAAACGCTCGCGCAGAGCACCATCCGCGCGCATACGCCGCGCACGATCACCGACCTCGGCGAACTGAAGGCGGCGATCGCGCAGGTGCGTCAACAAGGCTGGGCCGTGGTCGATCAGGAACTCGAAGTGGGGCTGATGTCGCTATCCGCGCCGATCCGCAACCGGCGCGGGCAGGTCATCGCCGCGATGAACATCAGCGGCAACGCGCAGCGGCATACCGCGAAGCAGATGGTGAAGGAGTTTCTCGGGCCGCTGCAGCAGGCCGCGCAGACGGTATCGGAGCTGGTGGCGCGGCGCGGTTGAGCGCCGGGCGAGATCGTCATATCGGTGACGCGATAAAGCGCCCAATAAAAAGACGGGCGGCACAAGGCCGCCCGCTCAAACTCTGATCTCTGCAACGTTCTTCTCACGGAACACGGAGCGCACTCCGCGTCGCACAATTTAGTGACGCACTCGCACACGGTCAATCTGACGAGAACGAAATTGCATCGCGTCGGCAGGACACCGCCCCGCTCACGCGCCCAGCAGCATCCCCTTTCGCACCGGCACCGTGCCCGTCACGCGGCCGAGCGGCGCGCCAGCCGTCACGAAACGGATCGCGCGGCGCATGTAGAACACGCCATCGGTCGCGCTCGAGATCGTCGTGATCGCGTCCGTCAGCGGATCGACGATGTCGAACAGCGGATCGCCCGCACGGATCGTCGCGCCGATCGCCGCGCGGTGCACGAGGATTCCGCTCACCGGCGCATAAAACTGCTCGCTGCCCGCGAGCGGCGTGGCCGGCGCGGCCAGCGGCGGCAGTGGCGCACGTTCGCCGCGCACCGCGCCGCACCACGCCAGATAGTCGACGAGCGCGTCGGCGTCGCGTTGCGCGTATTCGTACGTCACGTCGCGCTGACCCCGACACTCGACCGTCACGGCCACGGTGCCGGCCGCCATCGGCGTGCCGTCCGGCAACTGCGCGCGCAGTCGCGACCACAGCAGGTGATGGGCATCGTCGAACGCATGGCCGCCCGAATCCTCGGCGAGCAGCGACACCTCGGCGCCGAGATACCGCGCGAGCGGCTCGACGTCCGGCCACGCGGTATCGCTCGTGTAGACGTGCATCACCGCTTCGAGCGAGCAATGCAGGTCGATCACGACGTCGGCGTCGTGCGACAGCTTCAGCAGCGCCAGCTGCAGCGCATCGAACTCGGTGCGCGGCGCGATTTCATCGAGCGCCGCGCCGACGCATTCGCGCACGACCGCGCGATTGCGTGCGCCGTCGTCGCCGAGCCGGTCGCGCGCACGCGCGGCGATCTCCGCGAGCGGCAGGAAGCCGCGATTGAAGTTGCGCCCGCTCGCGAGGTCGAAACGGCCGATGAACTGCCCGAGCAGATGATGATTGAGGCCGACCGGGTTCGACACCGGCACGAGCACGATTTCGGCCGCGAGCCGGCCTTCGGCGTCGAGCTGCGCGAGGCGCTGCTTGAGCACGAACGCCGCGAGCATCGCGGGCGTCTCGTCCGCGTGCAGCGCGGCCTGCAGGTAGATCTTGCGGCCGCTGCCGGCCGGCCCGAAATGAAAGCTCGTCAGCGTGCGCTGCGTGCCGATCGACGGCGACAGGAGCGGCGTGGTGCGAATCTGCATCGATGGTCTCGAATGGATGAAAGCGGGGAATCGGGCGAACGGGCCGGCGCGGCGCTCAGTCGCCGTACGGATTGAAATCGAAATACTGCTTCGCGATCCGGTCGTACGTACCGTCCTTCAGCATCGACGCGATCGCGCCGTCGATCGACGCCTTCAGCGCGGTATCCGACTGCCGCATGCCGATGCCGACGCCGCGATCGCCCATGTCGAGCGGCGCGCCGACGAATGCGAAACCCTTGCCGCGCGGCTGGCGCAGGAACCCGTAGTCGGCTTCCACGGTGCCGAGCAGCGCCGCGTCGAGGCGGCCGTTCACGAGATCGGCGAACACGTCGTCCTGGCTCTTGTACGGCACCACGCCGACGCCGGCCGGCGCCCAGTGCGCGAGCGCCCACGATTCGAATTGCGTGCCCGACTGCACGCCGACGCGCTTGCCGGCCAGCGACGCCGCCGTGCCGTCGAGCCCGCTGCCGGGCCGCGCGACGAGCCGCGACTTGAAGCGGAACAGCTTCGACGAGAACAGGATCTGCTTCTCGCGCTTCGCGGTGATCGCCATCGACGACAGGATCGCGTCGATCTTGCGCGCCTGCAGCGCGGGGATCATCCCGGAGAATTCGAGCTCGACCCACTGGCAGCGCAACTGCGCGCGGCGGCAGATCTCGTTGCCGAGATCGACGTCGAAGCCCTTCAGGCTGCCGTCGGGCGCCTTCGCGTCCATCGGCGGATAGGTCGGGTCGATGCCGAGCCGCACCACGTGCGCGTCGAGCGCATATGCGGACGTGGCCGCCAGGCCAATGCACAGGAAAACGAGCGGGACGAGGAAACGTTTCATGGTCGACGACGGGCAGGAAGAGGAACGAACGGCATGAGCCGGACTGCCTGCGATCGTAGGGGCCGCGCGCGGCCGCCGGAACCATCGGCTGGCTTATCATGATCGGTATTTCCGATCACCGGCCTCGCTGCTTCCCATGGCGTTCACGCTGTCCCAGCTCCGCATCTTCCAGGCCGTCGTCGAGCACGGCAGCCTGCGCGCGGCCGCCCGCGCGCTCGATCTCGCGCAAAGCGGCGTCACGCAGCAACTGCAGGGCCTCGAGGCGACGCTCGGCGCGACGCTGTTCACGCGCACCAACCGCGGGATCGTGCCGACGGCCGTCGGCCAGCGGCTGCTCGCGCGTTCCGGTTCGATCCTCGGCGAATGCGAGCAGGTCGAGCGGGAAATCCGTCAGTTGAGCGGTGCCTACGAAGGCACCGTCACGCTCGGCCTCGTGACCGAGCCGCTGATCGACGCGTTCGCGCCGGTGCTGACCGCGTTCCGCGCGCGCTTCGACAAGGTGGACGTGCACCTGCGCACCGGCACGTCGCGGATGATGATCGGCTGGCTGCGCGAGAGTGCGGTCGATTTCGCGATCGCGCTGGTCGCGAAGCAGACCGACACGACCGATCTCGCGGTCACGCCGCTGCGCACGTCGGCGCCGGTGGTCGTCTGCCGCAACGGGCATCCGGCGATGCACGCGCAATCGCTCGCCGAGCTGGGCGACTACGGATGGGTGTCGACGCGCTCGCCGAACCTGAGCGCCGACCCGGTCGTCAACCGGCTGCTCGCGTACTTCGATACGCACGGCCAGCCGCCGCCGAAGATTCTGGCGACCGTCGAAGGAATGTTCGAGACGCTGCAGATCGTCACGCAGACCGATTCCCTCGCGCTCGAAACCGAAGCGATCACGCGGCACGGGCCGTTCGCCGGCGCGCTCGTGAAGGTGCCGGTGCGCGAGCAGGCCGAAGCGCAGGACATCTGCCTGCTGCAGCGCGCGGCCGTGCCGCTGACGCCCGCCGCGCAGGAACTCGCGACGATGCTCGCGTCGTATTTACGGGTGGTGCGCGGGCGGTAAGGCCACCCGCCTCGCACGTCAGTCCAGCGATTCCCGCGCCGTCTCGCGCAGCATCGCGACCGCGATCAGCGACAGCACCACGCACGCGGCCACGTAGCCGGCCGGCGCGAGCTTGCTGCCGGTCGTCTTCACGAGCCAGGTCGCGATCAGCTGCGCGGTGCCGCCGAAGATCGTCACCGCGAGCGCATACGCGATCGAGATGCCCGTCGCACGCACGTGGCGCGGCAGCGACTCGCACATCAGCGCCATTTCCGATGCCGAGCCGAGCGAATAGAACAGCAGCATCAGCGCGGTCAGCGGCAGGATCACCGACAGCGTCGGATGATGGTTCATCAGCCAGAACGCCGGGAACAGCAGCGCGACCAGCACGCCGCGGCCGACGAAGATCGGCAGGCGGCGGCTGCCGAGCTGGTCCGACAGCCAGCCGAACAGCGGGCATGTGACCAGCATCACGCAGCCCGACGCGACGCCGACGAACATCGACAGCTTCATCGGCAGGCCGAGCGTATGGATCGCGTAGGTCGGCATGTAGAAGGTGAGGATGTAGGTCGACACCGTGCCGCCCATCACCGTGAGCATCAGCAGCAACACCGTGCGTGTGTGCTTCGAGAACAGCTCGCGCAGCACGCCGCGTTCGATGCCGTGATGGCGGTCTCCGGGCGCGTCGTCCGCGAGCCGGCGGCGCAGATACATCCCGACCGGCGCGATCAGCACGCCGACGAGAAACGGCAGCCGCCAGCCCCAGCCTTCCAGCGCGTCCTTCGTCATCGTGTTGGACAGCAACGCCGCGAACCCTGAACCCATCAGCGCGGCGCCGCCCTGCGTCGCGAGCTGCCAGCTCGCGCGGAACCCACGGCGCGACGTGCCGCCCTGTTCGAGCAGCGTCGACGTCGCCGCGCCGAATTCGCCGCCCTGCGAGAAACCCTGCAGCAAGCGCGCGAACACGACGAGCAGCGGCGCGGCGACGCCCACCTGCGCATAGGTCGGCGCGATCGCGATCAGGCCGGTGCCGAGCGCCATCAGCATGATCGTCAGGTTCAGCGCGGCCTTGCGCCCCTTGCGGTCCGCGTAGACGCCGAGCACGACGCTGCCGAGCGGCCGCGTGAAGAAGCCGGCGGCGAACGTCGCGACCGACAGCAGCAACGACGTGGTCGGGTCGCTCGACGGGAAGAACAGCTTGCCGATCAGCACCGCGAAGAAGCCGTACACGGTGAAATCGAAGAATTCCAGCCAGTTGCCGATCACGGCCGCGGCGATCGCGCCGCGCCGCGTGACGGCAGGCGCGCCCGGCGCGCCGGTGTCGGCGGCCTCCGCCGACGCGGGGTGCAGCGCGAGATGATCTTTCTGCATCGCTATCCTCTCCTGTCAATGCGGCCGGAAGCGCCGGCCGCCCGCCGCCGCCGCGATTACTGTCCGAGGTAACGCTCGACGAGGCGCGTCCAGAACGCCGCGCCGATCGGCAGGTTGCGATCGTTGAAGTCGTATTTCGGGTTGTGCACCATGCAGCCGTCCTCGCCTTCGCCGTTGCCGAGCCGCACGAACGAGCCCGGCCGCTGCTGCAGCATGAACGCGAAATCCTCGCTGCCCATCAGCAGGTCGGTCTGCTCGACCACGTGCGCATCGCCGACGAGTTCGCGCGCGACCTGCGCGGCGAAATCCGTTTCGGCATCCGTATTGACGACGACCGGATAGCCTTCGATGTACTCGACGTTCGCGCTCGCGCCGTAGCTCGCGGCCTGCGTTTCGGCCAGCTCGGTGATGCGGCGCTTGAGCAGCGCGCGCACTTCCGGGCTGAACGACCGTACGCTGAGTTCGAGGCGCGCGCCGTTCGGAATCACGTTGTTCGCGGTGCCCGCGTGCATCGAGCCGACCGTGACGACCGCCGGCTGCGACGGGTCGACGTTGCGCGCGACGATCGTCTGCAGCGCCATCACGATGCTCGCCGCGACGACGACCGGATCGACTGTCAGGTGCGGCCGAGCCGCGTGGCCGCCGACGCCCTCGATCGTGATGATCGCCTTGTCGCCGGCCGACATGAACGGGCCGCGCCGCGTGAGGAACACGCCGGGCGCCGCGCCCGGATGGTTGTGCATGCCGAACACGGCATCGCACGGGAAGCGCTCGAACAGGCCGTCGTCGATCATCTTCTTCGCGCCGCTGTCGACGCCGTGCTCTTCCGCCGGCTGGAAATACAGGTGGACGGTGCCCGAGAAGTTGCGCGTCTTCGCGAGATGCTGCGCGGCGCCCAGCAGCATCGTCGTGTGGCCATCGTGGCCGCACGCGTGCATCTTGCCGTGCGTGCCGCTCGCATACGGCAGGCCGGTCGCCTCGACGATCGGCAGCGCATCCATGTCGGCGCGAATGCCGATGCTGCGCGTGCCGTCGCCCACCCGCAACGTGCCGACCACGCCCGTCTTGCCGACCCCGCGCGTCACCTGCCAGCCCCATTGCTCGAGCTTGTCCGCGACGAGCGCGGCCGTGTCGTGCTCTTCGTACGCGAGCTCGGGATGATGGTGGATGTGGTGGCGGATCTCGCGCAGCCCGCCGGCGGCGGGCATCAGATCCTCGACTTCGGTGAAGCGGGTATTGGGGGTATCGGTGGTCATCAAGGGGCTCCTGCTGATTGTCAGCGTGTCTCGCACGCGGCGTTTGCATGCGGGAAAGCGAGCCACTATAGCCAGCCGATATCGGTTCAAGAAGATGCGGAATTTTTCACCGTGATAAGTGTTTTTAATCAGGGTTAGTACGGATGCGCCGGTCCGGCTTGTAGTTTTCGATTGGGTACCCGCTACTGCGGCGTAAGACTACTTCTTGATTGCACTCAACTGCCGATCGAAGTCCGCGGGATCGAAGTAGTCTCGCCAAACCGTGATTCGATCATCGACGATGGTCAGGGTACCCATCACGGGAAGCGTGATTTTTCCGCCTGATTCGTGTTGAAAGACGTCGATCCGCTCATTGAGGACGACGTTTCCCGCTGCGGCGATATGGGTCACCGTCCAGTCGACCTTGAACGTCGTACCGATCCCGAAGTCGCCGTGGAATTGGCGAACATTGTCCCGTCCAACGATGTCGGGGAACGGAACGTTGTCGTAGAGGACATCATCGGAGAGCATCGACAGCGCGTCGTCGATGCGGTTTTCGGTCCAAAGCGAAAAGAATCGAAGCGCCACGGCCAAAACATCGGTAGTCATCTCGGCTCCTCAAAATGGGGGGGAAAAGCAGGCGCGGGACATCGCGCACCAGCAGGTGCGCGATGTCCCGCCAGTCTTATTCTTGAACGAATGCCAGCAGTTCCGCGTTCAAGACACTCGCGTTGACGGTCAACATCCCATGGGAGAAGCCCGGGAACGTTTTCAGCTTGCCGTTCTTCAACAGTTTGATCGCCTTGAGCGCCGCGTCCTTGTACGGGACGATCTGGTCATCCTCGCCGTGAAGCACCAGCGTCGGCACGCCGATCAACTGGAGATCTTCGGTCTGGTCCGTTTCCGAAAACGCCTTGATACCCTCGTAGTGGGCTTGCGCGCTACCCATCATTCCCTGGCGCCACCAGTTCTGAATCACGCCCTGATGAACGGTCGCGTCAGGACGATTGAACCCGTAGAACGGGCCCGCGGGCACGTCTACGAAGAACTGCGCGCGATTTTCAGCGAGCCCCTTGCGTAGCCCGTCGAAGACATCCAGCGGCAGGCCTTCGGGATTCGATGGCGTCTTCAGCATCAGCGGCGTCACGGCGCTCACGAGAATGGCCTTTGCGACACGCCCCGTCGGCTCGCCGTGCCTCGCAACATAGCGCGCCACTTCGCCCCCGCCGGTGGAATGGCCGATATGCACGGCATGCCTGAGGTCCAGTGTCTCGACGAGCGCAAACGCGTCCGCTGCGTAATGATCCATGTCGTGACCTTCTGCGACCTGCGACGAGCGCCCGTGTCCGCGCCGGTCGTGGGCAATAACGCGATACCCGTTCGCCAGGAAGAAGAGCATCTGGGTATCCCAGTCATCCGCGGAGAGCGGCCAGCCGTGATGGAACACGATCGGCTGAGCGTCCCGGGGGCCCCAGTCTTTATAGAAAATGTCTACGCCGTCCCGCGTGGTAATGAATGACATGATCGTGTTCCTTTCGTACGGTTGCAGGGAAGTAACGGGTGCTGCGGAAGTCGTCGTCGCGGCCCGCGCGATCTCGCAGGGTGGTCGCCGGAATGCGGCCGGCAGGCGAAAAGCACGCCCGCGGGTGCCGTCCGATCTCGAGCCGCCTCAGGAAGGAGTGGTTACGTCGACGCCGCGAACGGGTAATCGATGTAGCCCTGCGCGTCTTGCGTGAACCATGTGGCCGGGTCGTCTGACGCGAGCGGAATCGCTTCGGCCAGACGCCGAGGGAAGTCCGGATTGGAAATGAACGGGCGCCCGAACGTAACGGCGTCGGCGACGCCCGCATCGAGTTCTGCCTGAGCTCGAGTGGCGTCGAAATCCGAGTTGAGCACCAGCGGTCCTTTGAAAGCCGGTCGAATTTTCGCCGCGAGCGGGTCGAGGTACCCGACGCCGAAACTGCCGTTCAGCGGAGGCTCGCGCAGTTCCAGGAACCCGATCCCTACCGCGGACAGCGCCTCGGCGGCCGCGATAAACAACGGCAAGGGATCGCTGTCGCGCACGCCCTGCGTTTCGCCGTTCGGAGACAGGCGGACGCTGGTACGGCCGGGACCCGCTACATCCGCGACAGCCCGGGTTGCCTGGATGAGCAGCCGGAGCCGATTCGAGATCGATCCGCCATACGCGTCGCCGCGGAAGTTGGCACTGTCTCGCAGGAATTGATCGATCAGATAACCGTTCGACGCATGCAACTGTACGCCGTCGAAGCCAGCCTGCAGCGCATTTCGTGCCGCGGCGGCGAACTGCTCGATGATCGCGGGAATTTCTTTTGTCTCGAGTGCGCGTGCCTGCGTGTAGGGCTGCTTGCCCGAGTAGGTATGAGCGTGGCCGGGCGCCGTCGTCTCGGACGAGGAGACAGGCGGTGCGTCATCCAGAAAGCTCGGATGCACGACTCGCCCCATATGCCACAGCTGCGCAATGATGCGGCCGCCCGCTTCGTGCACGGCATCGGTCACCGTGCGCCAGCCGGCAATTTGCGCAGCTGTCCACAGCCCGGTGGCGTAAGGCCATCCCAGGCCCTGCCGGGAGATGCCGATCGCCTCCGAGATGATCAGCCCCGCGGAGGCACGCTGACTGTAATAGTCCGCCATCATCGCGGTCGGTACGTGTTCGCGCGTTCCCCGCGCACGCGTCATCGGCGCCATGAGGATACGGTTGGGCACTTCAATCGCACCGAGTCGCAAGGGATCAAACAGCGTAGGCACCCCAACCTCCTTCTTGTTTTCGCCAACGTGGAAATGCCGGCAACGCTTCACCCAGTTCAGACGAGGCGAGCGCCGCCGTCGACATGAATCGTCTCGCCGTTCATCGATCCATTGCTCATGAGGAACACCACTGCCGCGCCCACTTCTTCGGCGGTTCCCAACCGATGCAACGGCAATTTGTCTTTCAATGCGTTGACGTACGCGTCACGACCTTCGCCGAGCGTGCGAGCGAGCAACGGCGTGTCGGTGGTGCCGGGCGAAACGGTGTTGACACGGCGAGGCGCAAGTTCCAGAACCAGCCCTCTGGCCAGCGCCTCCATCGCGGCCGATGCCGACGCAAGAATGGCGGTGCCATAGGCATTGGGTCGGTCGGCCAACACGCCGGAAATAAACGTGACGGAGGCATCGGCCGCCAGGCGGTCACCCAGCGCGCGCAAAGTATGGACGGCGGCCCAAACGCGCTCGTCGAACGCCCGCCGCAGATAGTCGACATCCGCGTCGAGTACCTTGCCTGCCACGAAGGTTCCCGCGAGGAGAACGAGATGGTCGACGTGAGCGATGTCGGCCAGTGCCGAGACGATGGTTTCCGGCCGGGTCACGTCGGCGCTCCGCCAACCCGCGAATCCATTCTCGATGGCGACCTGTTCGGCACCCTCCGGATTGAACCCGACCACCGTGACGCTTGCACCCGCGGCCTTGGCCTGTTTGGCTGCCGCAAGGCCGATTCCGGACGTTCCGCCGAAGATGAGGACGGACTTGCTCTTGAGTGAATGGGAATCGAAATCAGAGGTCATGGAGTGGGTCCCTGTCAGCCGGCGCAACTCGAAACGGCGCCGTGCAGAGACTCTATACTTGACGGCCGACATTGATAATCAGCGCCCGATTCGCTTCTATATTTCCGCCATGGAACAAATCAGCCTGGACCGTCTCACCGGCCTCATCGCATTTAGCCGCGCGGCATCGTTGGGAAGCTATTCGGCTGCGGCGCGGGCGCTCGGCGTCACGCCTTCCGCGATAAGCAAAAGTATCCAGCGTCTGGAGCGTCACTTCGAGATCAAACTGTTCAACCGCACGACACGGTCATTGACGCTGACTCAGGAAGGGCGCGACCTGCATGAACGCACGCTGCGCCTGCTGTCGGAAATGGAAGCGATCGAACAGGCCGCTGCCTCGGCGCGATCCGAGCCTGCGGGCATCCTGAAAGTGACCGCGCCGCTGCCGATCGGGGTTCATCTCATCGCGCCCGCCCTACCCGCGTTTCGCCAGCGCTTTCCCAAGCTGTCGATCGACCTGCGCCTGGGCGATCATTTCGTCGACCTCGTCGGTGAAGGTATCGATGTGGCCGTTCGCGTCGGGGATCTCACGGGCTCTCGTTTGGTCTCGCGAGCGCTTTCGCCTCACTACATCGGCGCCTATGCGTCTCCGGACTACCTCGCCAAACGCGGTGTTCCCAGGCATCCTGACGAACTCGTGGAGCATGATTGCGTGAACTTTCGCTTTCAAAGTTCGGGGCAAGTTCTTCGCTGGACGTTTGCCACGGACGAAGGGCCGCTCAGCCTCACGCCGGATGCGGACATCGTCGTCGATACCAGCGATGCGGTGGCTGCCGTCATGGCGGCTGGCGGAGGCGTGGGCATTTCGCCGACGTATGTCGCGGCAGCGTACGTCCGGCGCGGGGAACTCGTGCCGATCCTCACCGAGTTCGTCGAACCGCGCTCCACTATCACCGCCCTTTGGCCGGAGAGCCGCCGTAGTAGTCCGAACGTCAAAGTATTGCTGGCATACCTCAAGAAGGTTTTCGCTTCGTATGCGGCAGAGCATTGACGGGCAGCCGATGGTTTTCGGACTACCTGGAGGAGCGGCCGAAGCGATCTTTCGACGGAACGATTCCGGCAGCCACGGCGAATGACGCGAAACAGCTCTTCGCTCATCGCAACCACATCCTTGCGGTCCTTCCGCGCAAGTTCGACGTTCTACTCTGAGCCGGCCATACCGACCACAGTTGCCCCAAGACCTTTCGTCCATTGAGGGAGGGCCATGCCGACGCCGCCCGCGGCGGCATCGGCGGCGCACGCTCCACGGCAACGGACCGTCGCCCGCCGATCGCTTCAGCAACGCGTGCTTTCATCCGGTGATCAGTCGCGGCGCTTCCCGTGAACCTGCTGTACGGTCACCGTGCCCTTTTTATCGCCAAAATGCGCGATCACGTAGTTCGAGACAGCCGCCACATCAGCATCCGAGTACACACTTCCGAATGACGGCATCATGTGGGTCTGTCCATTGATCTGCACATTCGTTCCATGGAGCAGCACCTGCATCAGCGCTGTACCCGATGGATCGTTGACCGCACGACTGCCGACGAGGTCGGCATACGGCGATTGTCGTCCTGCACCGTTCCATTGATGGCATCCCGCGCAGTCCGCGGCAAACAGACGTCGACCACGACCATTTTCGTCGCGGGCGCTTTCCCCCGGCAGGACCGGATTCGACGCGCGCGCAGCGGCCGGCGCAAGCTCAACGGGGCCTGCACCGCCACCCTTCACAGGCGTTATCCCGCGAAGGTATGCGACCAACGCGCCGATGTCGTTTGACGTCAAATGTTGAAGACTATGCTCGACGACCTCCGCCATTGGGCCCGCCGCGGAACTGCGGCCGCGCGCATGCCCTGTCGATAGATAGCCGGCAATCTGCTCGTCCCGCCATGCGCCAATGCCGTAAAGATCGTCCTGCGTCGTGTTATACGCTTTCCAGCCATCGATGTCGGCACCCGACAGATACGCGCGGGATTGCATCGCAAATCCGGCATTTCGTGGCGTATGACATTCGCCGCAGTGCCCGAGCGGCCCTGCCAGATACGCGCCGCGATTCCACTCGACGCTTTTCGCTGGATCGGGCCTGAATCGCTGCTCGTGGAAGAAGATCGCATTCCAGAACGCCATGCCCCAACGCTGGTTGAACGGAAACGCGAGCGTATTGAGCGGCGCAGCCTGTCGCACCGGTGCCAGGGAAAGCAGATACGTCTTGATATCCAGCACGTCTTCGCGGCTCATTGCCGTATATGACGTATAAGGCATCGCCGGATACAGGTGCCCGGCCCGACCGACACCCTGACGCACCGCCCTGACGAACGCGTCGTCAGTCCAGTCGCCTATGCCGGTTTCCTTGTCGGGCGTGAGGTTGGTGGAATAGATCTTCCCGAACGGCAGGTCGAACGCGCGTCCGCCCGCATAGGGCGTGCCGCCCGGAGCCGTATGACATGCGACGCAATCCGCCGCCCGCGCGAGGTAGGCGCCGCGCGCGACACCTGCCGGTAGATCCGCCGGCACGCCCGCGAAAGGCGACACCGGTTCGGGCCCGGACGGTCGAAGCGCGGTGTATGCGAACCATCCTGCAGCGACGAGAATGACCAGCAGTCCAAAGCAAGCGATCCGGCGAAGGATCTTCATGGTGTCAATTCGTTTCAAGTCGATATTCCCGTTCAAGCTGCGAGCACGTCATCACGCAAAGGCAATGCGCGAATCCGCCGGCCGGTGATGGCAGCAAGCGCATTCGCCACGGCCGGCGCAGGAAGCGGCGTGCCGGGCTCGCCGATGCCCGTAGGCGCGGCAGTCGACGACACCATGTACACCTCGACTCGCGGCATCGCATTCATACGCAGAATCGGATAGTCGTGGAAATTGCTTTCCTTGACTTGTCCCTGCTTGAACGTTATCGCTTGATGCAGGAACGAAAGGCCGAGCGCGGCAGCGCCCTCGATCTGGGAGGCAACAATGTCAGGGTTGATCACCGTGCCGCAGTCGACGGCACATACGATCCGGTCTACGGAGTAGGAGCCGTCCTGGCGCAGCGTGACTTCGGCTACCTGAGCGACGTGCGTACCAAACGACGCGTGGACGGCAATGCCTCTCGCTCGCCGGTCGCCGGGTTTCGATGCAGGCAGCGGCTTGCCCCACCCTGCCTTTTCGACGGCGAGATCGAGCACACCGAGGTCGCGTGGGCTTGACTGCAACAGTTGCCGTCGAAACGCATAGGGATCTTTCCCGGCCGCCGCGGCCAGTTCATCGATCATCGTCTCGACCACGAACGCGGTGTGCGTATGCCCTACCGACCGAAGCCACGCCACGGGTATCGCGAACGCGTTGTAGCTATGCTGCTCCACCCGGAAATTCGGAATCGCATAGCCCGTGTCGGCCGCTCCTTCCACGAGGTTATCGTCGACCGTCGTGGGATCGGGCGACGGCATGAAGCTCTGCCCGACGATACGATGGTGCCAGGATGCCAGCTGTCCGGACGCATCGACGATCGCACGCACACGATGGACGGTCAGCGGGCGATATTGAACACCGCGCATGTCGTCTTCGCGCATCCACACCATTTTTATCGGCGCGTCGATGCCCGCTTTACGGGCAGCAATCGCAATGCGAACGGCTTCGCGGACAAAATCCGATCGCGGATTGGCGCGCCTGCCGAAACTCCCCCCTGCGTAGAGCTGATGCAGCTGGACCTGGTTCAGCGCGAAGCCAAGTTCCTTCGCGGCTGCATTGCTATCTCCGGTGTGCCATTGCTCGCCGTTCCAGATTTCGCAGCGGTCCTTCGTCAAATGCACGACGCAGTTGAGCGGCTCCATCGGCGCATGTGCCAGATAGGGCTGCTCATAGATCGCGTCGATCACCTTGGCACCGCTGGGTGTGCCGTCCAGCACCTTGCCGCGCGCCTTCGCCACCACGCCCGGCGTACCGGCCAGTTCGCGAAACTTCGCGACGATCATGAAAGAATCCGCGGTCAGCGCACCGCGCTCGTCCCACTCGATCTTCAGCGCGTCCCTTCCCTGACGGGCCGCCCACGTGTTACGGGCAAGTACCGCCGCACCACCCTGAATCTCGTCGTCACCTGGAACCCGCACCACCGCGACCACGCCGGGGACGGCCAGCGCCTTGGCGCTATCGATACTGCGTATCTTTGCCCACAACTTCGGAGGATGCGCGATCGCGGCGACGAGCATGCCCGGAAGTCGAATGTCCTGCGTGTAGATCGCACTACCGTTGACCTTGGCGGGAACGTCCAAGCGACGCGTACCGTTCTTGCCGATGAATCGGAATCGGGCGTGATCCTTGAGCACGACTTCCTTGGGGATCGGTTCCGCGGAAGCCGCGGCCACCAGACTACCGTACGTTGCCCGGCGTCCCGAACGCGGGTGGACGACGACGCCGTTCTCTACCACGAGTTCGTTCCGAGGCACACCGAACCGTTTGGCTGCGGCGGCAACGAACATGGTCCGCGCGGTGGCTGCCGCGTGCCTCATTTGAACCCAGGCGCCAGCCATCGCCGTGCTGCCGCCGGTCGCCTGCACCTTGAACCCTCGCGCCGCGAGGACGGGATTGATGTAATGCTCCACATCGGCAGGCGCCCCCGTCACGGTGATGTCACTCAAGCTCACGTCGAGCTCCTCGGCGGCGAGCGTAGCCAGCCCCGTAAACGTCCCTTGGCCCATTTCGAGGTAACTCGAGATCACGGTCACCTTGCCATCCGCGGCAACGCGGATAAATGCATTGGGCTCGAAAGACAACCGTGCCGTCGACTTTCCGATCACGGCCGCCGCGCGGGCCGTGCCTCCGTGGAAGCTGAGCGCAAGCGTGAACGCCGCCATGCTGCCCAGAAAGTTGCGGCGAGACATTGCGATGGAGGGACTGTCGCTCACAGTCGATTCCGCGTCTTCGTTCGGAACACCGGCGTGGTTCGTCATGGATTGCTTCCTGTTTTTTGTCACGAGCGTCGTGATAGCCGAGAATCCTGGCTGGCGTTACGCTCGCGCTGCGAGCACATTCGCGGCCTTGTGTATGGCAGCACGAATCCGGACATAGGTGCCGCATCGGCACGCGTTTCCGCTCATTGCTGCGTCGATATCGTCGTCGGTCGGACGCGGCTTCGTGGAAAGCAACGCGATCGCCGACATGATCTGCCCGGACTGGCAATAGCCGCACTGAGGCACCTGGTGCTCGATCCAGGCGGCCTGCAGCGCTTGGCCTATGTGCAATTGCTCGGCGGCTTCGATCGTCGTTACCTTGCGACCTGCGACATTCGCAAGCGGTGTTACGCACGATCGAATCGGACTGCCATCGACGAGAACGGTACACGCGCCACACAGCGCCATGCCGCACCCGAACTTCGTCCCCGTCAGCCCGAGCTCGTCGCGCAAATACCAAAGCACCGGCATACTCGGATCGCCGTCAAACGAACGACTCTCACCATTGACCGCAAGCTTTACCATGACGCCATCCGTATCTGAGATTTACGCAAGCCTCGATGCTACGGTTATGCGGCCTGCGCTGAACCTTGAATTGTTGAATGCGGCCATGAGCAGAATTGATTAATCCGCGTTGGCCAAGTACGCTGTGAAGCGCTGTGTTGGCGTACGCTCGAACCGCTTCGGCAGGAAGCACCTTCGACGTCGATGCCGCTGACACTGCTTTCCAGCAGCCGGCACTTCGGGCAATTCCGCCAGCCTTTGCTGGCGGCGCAGCTTCGGAAGCGAACGGCGTACGTGCCGCCAAAACCGGGTCAGTCGAGCTTTTCGGTCTTCTTCAGGCGCGCACCATTACCAATGAGCAATGCCGAAAGAACGAGCAACACGACCCCGCCCATCAACGGAGCGAACACGCCGATGCGATCGAGGAGTTCTCCCCCTAGCGCGCCGCCCAGCATGATCGCCAGCTGAATCGATCCGACCATCAAGCCCCCACCGCTTTCGGGCTCGTCGTCGATTTCCTTCGCCAGCCAGGTGGACCACGTGACGGGAATCGCTGCATTCACGGCGCCCCAGCCGATCATCATCGTCGCGGCGCCCGCGAACAGGTGGCCGAACTGCACCAATCCCAGCGTCGCGGCGGCGAGCGCAATCGGCAACCAGCGCAACAGAGGGTAAACATGGTTGCGGTGCAGCATCGTGCCCGCGAAATGGGTCCCAGCAAAACCGGCCACGCCCAATCCGAGCAATAGCATCGACAGTTGATTGGCGTCTGCTCCGGTTACCGCTTCCAGAAACGGACGGAAGTAGGTGAACGTCCCGTAGGAGCCGGCGAAGGTGAGCATGACCGCAACCATTCCGACCGCAACGTTTCGGCGCTTCAGCAGTCCGAACAACCGGGTGATGGGAATGGCTGCTCGGGGGGGCATGCTCGGCAGGCTTACCGCTTGCCATACTAGATTCACCAGTACCAAAGGCACCAGCGCAGCAAATACGAATCTCCAACCCAAATGGCCACCGACGTACGCGCCAATCGGAGCAGCAAAGGCTGTCGCGATCGCATTACCCATATAGATCGTTCCGAGCGCCTTGGGTACGCGTTGTGCCGGCACCAGTTGAATCACCGTGGCTGTGGACAACGACCAGAAACCTCCGACCGCAAGCCCCAGGAACGCCCGCGCAATCATCAGCACCGCGAAGTTCGGCGACACGGCGATCAGCACGATCGATATCAGCATCAGAACCGTCATGCTCATCAACACATGCCGACGATCGAAACGCCCGGCGAGCGGCGCGACGAACAAGCTGGCCAGGACGGCGAAGAAACCGGAAATCGAGATCGCCTGACCAGCGATGCCCTCGGTTGCATTCAAGTCATGCGCAATCGGCGTCAGCAAGCTGACCGGCATGAACTCCGAGGCGATCAGCATCGCCACACACAGCGCCATGGCGCCTACCGCGCTTCCTGTCTGGCGCGGCGAGGAAACGAATGAAGAAGATGAAGGGGTCATGATGTTCGCTCCCAAAAATGCAGGACGCAGCAACGCCAACCCATCCGGCGCGCGGATAAAGCATTGGTGCATCTCAACGGAGGTATTGGCTACCGACGGCTCGACGTGAGCGACAGGAATGCATCGCTAGCGGCCCCGGCTTCGAAGCCCATAATAGGTCGAGGAGGCCATTGGCGAATACGCCGATTCCGGAATAGACCGATGCATCGGATTGATAAATCCGACGATGAGAACGTGCTGGATTGCTCAACCACTTCGACGTGAACAGCTACTTCGTGTGTCGAAGTGCGTCGATCAGAACGTGCATCGCTCGCGAAATCTCGCGCTGAGCCGAGTAGTAGATGTGATATCCGGGGGACGTGCGCCACCATGGTTTCAACACCGGCACCAATCTCCCGGTTTCGAGATGGGGTTGCGCCAGGTCCTCGTGGAGGTAGGCCAGCCCGTAACCAGACAGTGCCGCGTTCAACACCTGGTAAATGCCGTTGAATACGAGCCGCCCGTCGGCCCGGACATTCACTTTTCGCTGACCTTTACCGAGTTCCCATGCGCACAGGTTTCCCAAGGTCGGAAGGCGAAGGTTGATGCAATCGTGACAGACCAGATCCTGCGGCTTGGTCGGCACTGGTTTCGAAGCGAAATACGACGGCGCAGCCACGATCGCGAAACGTTGGTCGGGTCCAATGCGGACGGCAGAGATATCTTTCGACAACTCGTCGCCGAGACGCACCCCAAAGTCGTACCGGCTCTGGACGATATCGGTCAACGCATAGTCGGCGTTCACCTCCACCTTGATCTGCGGATACAACGCGAGGATCTTCGCAAGGCGCGGCCAGAGCAACGTATCGATGGCATGCTCCGGCGCTGTGATGCGGATCGTTCCTGCTGGAACGTCCCGCATTTCAATGATGCTCTTGAGCTCTGCTTCAATGTCGTTGAACCTGGGCTCGACGACCTGCAGCAATCGTTCTCCAGCTTCGGTCACGGATACGCTTCGGGTGGTACGTGTAAGCAAGCGCACACCCAACCGCGTCTCCATTCCGCGAATCGTATGGCTGAGCATCGACTGCGAGATACCCAACTGCGCGGCCGCACGAGTAAAGCTACGTTCGCGCGCAACCGCAATCAATGCGAGCAACTCGCTGTAGTTTTCCCGTGACATTTATCGATTCCATGCAGAGGGACGCGACGTCTTCACTTGCAATCTGGCCCGCGCAGACGAGAAGAGCGCTCGCACACTAATGCGCATGACGCAACGCGGATACAAGAAGGGCCATCGCTCCCGACGGTTGTCGCCGGCTGGGATAGTACAGATAGAACCCACCCCAAGACGGACACCAGTCCGTCAAGACCGGTATCAAGTGCTGCGCCTTGATATACGGTTCGGCGAGATCTTCCGGAACATACGCTAGCCCAAGCCCCGCCACCGCACCGGCCAGGCATTCGTAAATGTCGTTGCACGCCAACTGACCGTCGACGCGAACATTGACCGGTCGTCCGCCTTTTTCGAACTCCCACGCCCATAATCCGCCATGCGCCATCAGTCGCAAGTTCACGCAGCTATGGTGTATGAGATCACCGGGTGTCCGAGGCACTGCATGGGTGGCAAAGTACCGCTTCGTGCCCACGACGGTGAAGCGAACGTCAGGACCGATTTGAACGGCGATCATATCCTGCGCAATCGCTTCGCCAAGCCGGACTCCGGCATCGAACTGCTCGGCCACGAGGTCGACAAAGCGATTGTCGATACTCAGCTCGACCTTGATATCAGGATATTTGGGCAGAAACTCTTTCAGCTTGGGAGCGAGAATCGTCCGGCTCGGATAGTCCGGTGCGGTGACGCGAATGGAGCCCCTCGGGCTGCCACCGAGATCCGACAGAGCGGACATCTCCGCGTCGATTTCCTTCAAGCGCGGCGCAACGATGTGAAGGAGCCGCTCGCCTACTTCAGTCGGCGTGACGGTACGCGAATTTCGCGCGAGCAGTCGAGCGCCGAGCCGCTCCTCCAGCGCACGAACTGCGTGACTGACTGCGGATTGGGACACACCCAACTGCACGGCAGCTCGAGTAAAACTTTTCGCGCGAGCAACGGCGATGAGTGCCGTCAACCCGCCAAAGGAATCGCGCAGTGTACTGTCTTCCATGATCGATCATCCACCGTCTCGTCATTGACAGCACCATACCATCGCCATATCCAACACGCAGCCAATTCCTTTCCACTAGCGCTCCCCGAAGCAGCGCCTCGCCCCGCATCGCCGCAACGAGCGGCCACGGTCGTACGCCGAACCATTTCACTTGTCCGCGTCGCCGCCGAACGCAACATGAGACGTGGGCTGGGCCGCGGTGCGCATGCCTGCAACCTCTCGCGATGCTGCTTGTGCATCGTCAACCCACGTACGTGGGTTCGCACGCGCCGGGTTGAAACCCGCAGCTGCATATTGGTTCGCTTCCTGAAGGACTTGTTCACGAGTCGGGCCGTTCGACACCGACTGAGCCGACGCAAACAACGGTGCGAGCATACCGAGTGCAATAGCAAAAACACCAAGACGGATTTTCAAGGTATGGACTCCATAATAATTGCAATGATTTGGCCAAGGCCATCTGGCGCCTATCTTCGCCACGAGCAGTGGGGAACCCTCCCCGGAGGGTGGAATTGCCTCAAACCAATCTGCGATGGCTTGTACGCGCCAGGCTCGATGTCTCTCTACCCATGCACATCCGAAGCCGCCCGCTTATTGTGTGTGGATTGATATCAATGGCGACGTGTTGATCTACGCTTCGAACGATACGTTCGGCGCTCGACGGGATCAAGCTACGCGCTTGCTAAGACCTATGCACTGTATTAATAAATCGTCCCTCCAGCCCGTGAAACCTTGTTCAATGACGCATCTGCCCGGACGACCTTTAGACTGCTGCTTGCAGCCTTCGCCGCAAGCGCGCTAATTTCAGTGCCCAACCCGATAGATGCGGCCGCTATGCACGCCCTCCACGCTGCGCCGATACGCCATTGCCACACGTGTCGCCGGCACACCTTCGTAACCGGGAAAGAACGGCCCGAACCGTTCCGCGGATTCGATCAGCATGGTGGGACTGACCGCATTGATTCGGATACCCCGACGAAAATCGCACGCAGCAGCACGCACGAACCCTTCGATTCCGGCATTCGACGCCGCGGCGTGAGCACCCTGCGCAATCGGATCATCGACGGCGATGCCGGACGTCAGCGTGATCGAGCCGCCATCGCTCAGGTAATGCTGCCCCACCAGCGCGACGCGCACCTGACCGAGCAGCTTGTCCTGCAGGCCTCGATGAAAATCGGCCGCCGTCATCTTTTCGATTGGCGCCAATATGACGTTGCCTGCGGCGACGACGATGGCATCGACGCGCCCGATCTGCCCGAACAGCGAACCGACGCTGTCGTCACGCGTGATGTCGACCTGATGGTCTCCGCGGGTGCGGCCAACGCGAATGATTTCATGCTTGCCATCACGCGCAAGCTCATCTGCCGCGGCACGACCGACGTCCCCGCCGGCACCGATTACGACGATCTTCATCGAACACTCCTTTTCGCGTTCAGGTTGGAACGTCGCCATTCTTCACCGAACCGGGGACCCCATAAATATGCTCTAATTTCCGACACTCCTAACCTACAGTTCGCAATATGGACAGACTGCGTGCCATGGAAACCTTCGTTGCCGTCGTCGAAGGCGGCAACTTCACCGAGGCGGCGCGGCGGCTGGAAATCTCGGCGGTCATGGTCGGCAAATATGTGCGCGAACTGGAGGAGCGTCTCGCTGCGCGCCTGCTCGAGCGCACTACCCGGCGCCAGAACCTGACCGATGCCGGTCGCGTGTTCTACGAAGACGCCAAGCGTGCGCTCGAACACATGCGCATCGCCGAAACGTCGGTCGAACGGCTACGCGCGTCGCCCTCCGGTACGTTGCGAATCAGCGCGCCGATCACCTTCGGCGCCTGTGTCATCGCGCCGCTAGCCGCGACTTTCCGGCAGCGGTATCCGCTCGTACGCGTCGAGCTGGAATTGAGCAATCGCAACGTCGACCTGATCGACGAGGGTTTCGATCTGGCGATCCGCATCGGCGAACTGGGTGATGCCGACCTCGTTGCAAGGCCGCTGACCCGGTATCGCATGGTGATCTGCGCGTCGCCGGGCTATCTCGCTCAGTACGGGCGTCCGCAAACGCCACAGGACCTGAGCGCGCATCACTGCCTGTTCCACACGGTGTGGAGCAGCCGCAACGGCTGGAAGCTCGGCGACGATGACAGCACGCACTTTTCGGCTGAATCGGGGTTCACTTGCAATGACGGCAACGGCCTGCGAATGGCCGCCATCGCAGGCGCGGGATTGCTGCTGCAGCCGGAAGTCCTGGTGAGCCACGATCTGGCGAGCGGCGCGCTGGTACAGGTGCTGCAAGGTTACGAGCCGAAGCCGCACCCCGTTCATATCGTGTATCGACAAGACCGGCGCCCGCTGCCGAAGCTCACCCGCTTCGTCGCGCATTTGCTCGAGCATGTGACGGAGCGCGACGCGTCGTAGCGTGCTTTTCGGTTCGACGACATGCGCGAAGATACGTTGGTCGGGCAAACGTCTTCACCAATTTAGGATGACATCGTTTCGTCAGCGGCTTCAAGCTTCCGACCGCCTCCCCGCGCTATGCAAATCCGTACAACTTCGCCGGGTTCGTGACGAATATCCGCTGCTGCCAGTCCGGCCGCCCGATCCAGCCGGCGATCACGTCCAGCAAGCTTGCGTCGTCCGGCTTGTCCGTCTTCTGCGTCGGGTGCGGCCAGTCGGTGCCCCACAGCATGCGCTCCGGCGCCATGTCGATCAGCGCCTTCGCGACCGGCGCGACGTCGTCGTAGGCGGGCGCGCCCGTCTTGCTGTCGACGTACGGCCCCGACAACGTGATCCACGTATGGCCCTTTTCCACGAGGCGTTGCGCGGTACGAAACGCGGCCGACGACAGCCCGCCGGGCTGCGGCACATGCGCGATATGGTCGATGACGAGCGGGCAAGGCAGCGCTGCAAGATGCGGCTCCAGCTCCGGCAGCCGCGCACCCTGCACCACCAGCTCGATATGCCATCCGAGGTTCGCGATGCGCGCGGCGAGCGGCGCCAGCATGTCGAGCGTCGTCGCGCCCGGATAGCTGAGGTTGAACCGGATCGCACGGATGCCGCCGCGATCGAGCGCCCGAAGTTCGTCGTCGCTCACGGTGCCGTCGACCACGGCGACGCCGCGCGCGTCGGCGCCGAACTGCGCGATCGCCGCCAGCGTGCAGCGATTGTCCGTCCCGTACGTCGACGGCGTCACGACCACGTTGCGCTTCACGCCGATACGCGCCTGCACGCTTCGGTATTGCGCGACGGTCGCATTCGGCGGCCGCAGCGTCGTACCCGGCGCGACCGGGAACCGGTCGTCGTAGATGTGCATGTGACAGTCGATCGCCCCGTCGGGCAACCGGAACGCCGGCCGCTCGGTGCCGCTCGACCACGTTTCGTCGGCCGCGGCCAGCCTCGGCAATGCGGCCGAAGCCAGCGTCGCGCCGGCGATCCGGAGGAACCCGCGTCTCGCGATGCGCGCCATGATCAGATGGTCCCCGTCTTGCCGACCAGCTTGCCGGCCGCATGATTGCGCGTGAGCAGCAGCAGCGTCGCGACGCTGACGAGCGTGAGGATCGCGAGCGGCATCAAGGCGAGCGCGTAGCTGCCCGTCGCCGCCTTCACCCACCCGTACACGTTCACCATCAGCCCGCCGCCGAGCAGGTTCGCGATCGCGTTGACCGTCGCGAGCCCGGCGGCCACGGTGCTGTTGGACAGCATGTCGGTCGCGAGCGCCCAGAACGGGCCCTTGAACGAATATGCGCCGACCAGCACCGCGCAGAGCATGCAGATCGTGGGCAGCAGCGATCCGCTCAGCGACGTCGCGAACAGCCCCACGCCGATCAGCAGCATCGGCACGACCGTGTGCCAGCGGCGTTCGCCAAGGCGGTCCGAGCGCCGGCCCCAGTAGACCATCAGGATCGAGGCCACCGCGTACGGCACCGAGTTCAGCAGGCCGGTTTCCATGACGGTCAAGCCGAACGACTTCAGCAACTGCGGCTGCCACACGGACAGCGTGCTGCCTGCCGCGGAAGCACACGTGTCGACGAGCGCGAGGCACAGCACGTAGCGGTTGCGGAACAGCTGCGCAAGCGGCAGCGACGGCACCTTCTTGCGTGTCTTGTGGCCGGCGGCCAGCGCGTTCGAGAGCCACGCGCGCTCGTCGTCGTCGAGCCACCTCGCGTTCTCCGGCTTGTTCGTCAGCATGAACAGGCACGCGATGCCGAGCAGCACGGTGGGAATGCCTTCGAGGATGAACAGCCACTGCCAGCCGCGCAGGCCCCAGACACCGTCCATCTGCAACAGCAGCGCGGAGATCGGCGAGCCGATGAAGCTCGCGGCCGGAATCGCGACCATGAACGTCGCGACAATCCGCGCCCGGTACTGCGCGGGAATCCAGTACGACAAATACAGCAGCACGCCCGGGAAGAAGCCGGCCTCGGCCGCGCCCAGCAGGAAACGCAGCACGTAGAACGTCGTCGCGTTGTGCACGAGCGCGGTCGCCGCCGACACGATGCCCCACGTGATCATGATCCGCGCGATCCAGATCCGGGCGCCGTATTTCTGCAGCGCGAGATTGCTCGGCACTTCGAAAAAGAAGTATGAAATGAAGAACAGGCTGCTGCCGAAACCGAAGACCTGCGCCGACATCCCGAGGTCGTGGTTCATCTGCAGCGACGCCATCCCCACGTTGCCCCGGTCGATGAAGGCAAGCAGGTAGCAGATCATCAAGAAGGGAACGAGTCGCCAGACGATCTTTCGTATGGTCCGGCGCTCGATCGCGGACGCTTCCATGAAACCGGCTTGCATGTTGTCTCCGTTTATTGTGCGCCTGAGCGCGTTCCTGTGAACCGTTGCCACGCGATGACCGCCACCACGCCGCACGCCAGCACGGCGGCCATGGCGGCGAAGGTGTGTCGCACGCCGAGCGCCTCCGATGCGCTGCCGACGAGCAGGTAACCGAACGGCATCGTGCCGTTGTAGGCCATGCCGTACATCCCGACGAGCCCGCCGCGCACATGCTCCGGGCACTGCCGCTGAATCGTCGCGTTCGTCGACGTGGCCGCGAACGTGAGGCTGAAGCCGAGCGCATAGAACGCGGGAATCGATCCCGCCGCATCGGTCGTCGCGGCCAGTACGGCCAGCGCGCCGACTGCCGTCCACGGTGCATAGGCGATGAACCGGCGCGACGCGCGCGGCCCGAACGCCGACGACAGCAGCACCGCCGCGCTCAACGAGCCGGCGCCGGCGCACGCGAAGAACACGCCGGTAAAGCGCGCCGCGTCGTGAAAACCCTGATCCGCGAGCAGCGGCACGAGCGTCTGGTAGCTGCCGGCGAACAAGCCGATGCACGCGAGAATCGGCAGATAGCGGGCCGAGAACGCATCGGACAGCACGTAGCCGACCGCGTCGCGCAGGCCGCTTTCCGCGCGCGACGGGCGGTCCACCGTCGCGGTCCGGATCGACCGCACGCACGCCGCCATGAAGCACAGCGCAAGCGCATAGATCGCAAACGACGTCCTGGGGCCCAGCGTCGGATAGACGAATCCGGCGATGGTCGGGCCGACCATGCGCCCGACGTTGTAGACCATCGTGTTCATCGCGACCGCGTTGGACGTGTGCGTCGCATCCTGCAGGCTCGTCAGCAGCAGCACCTGCCGCGCCGGCGTTTCCACCGCGCTCGACACGCCGATCGCCAGCGCATGCGCGAGGATCAGCTTCACGCCGAGCAGGCCGAGCAGCGACAACGTGAAGAGGCTGCCCGTCAGCAGCAGCGACGTCGTCAGCACGCAGAGCGTCACGCGGCGCGCGTTGGCCGTGCCGATGCGGGAGCCCGCCACCGGCGCGACGATCAACTGCGGCCCGTACAGCAGGAAGTTGAGCAGCGCGAGGATCGCCGCCGAGCCGGACAGGTGATAGATCAGCAGATTCAGCGTGACGTTCTGCGTCCAGCTGCCGAGCACCGACGCGACCTGCCCGCTCAGGTAGCGCCGCAGCGATGCCTCCGTCAGCGCCGGAAACAGCCTGTTCACCCACCCCGCTTGCGTCGCGACGGTCATGACAACGTCTTCCCGCGCGTTTCGGGCGCGAACAGCACGACCGCGGCCGCGGCGACGAACGCGACGATCGTCGTCGCGAGCCCGAGCACGAAGCCGCCCGACGTCGACGCCAGCGCACCGATGATCAACGGCGCGATGAAGCCGCCGAGCCGGCCGCCGTTGTACGCGAGACCCATGAAGAAGCCGCGCGATGCCGTATTGCCGATGATCTCCGCGAGGAACGGGCCGGCGCCCGCGAAGATGCCGTTCACGCTGAAGCCCGTCAGAAAGATCGCGGTCATCAGCAGCAACGGATTCGCCGACACGATATACACGCCGACGGCCAGCGCGCCGACCACCAGGTAGGCCAGGAACATCGGCCGCCGGCCGAGCCGGTCGACCCACGCCGAGAACAGCAGGAACCCGGTGATCGCGCCGAACTGCAGCGCCAGCACGAACTTCAGGCTATGCACGAAGTCGAGGTGCTTCACCGTGATCAGGAACGTCGGCGTCCACGTGAATACACCCCAATAGAGATACTGCAGAAAGAAGATGAAGCAGAAGGCGGTGAGCAGGCCGCGTACGTTCAGCTTCTCGTGACCGGCCGTGTCGGGCTTGCGAGCCTGCGGCTTCGCGTGCCTGCGCTCGAGCCAGATCGGCGACTCCGGCGTCTTGCGCGCGACCCAGAACAGAATGAAGAACGGCGACGCACCGATCAGGAACAGCAGACGCCAGCTGTCGCCGCCCAATCCGCCATGCGTGGCGCCGACGATGCCCGAGATCGCGATCGCGAGAATCGCGCCGATCGGCAAGCCCATCTGCATCAGCGCGCCACCCTTGCCGCGCCGGCCCGGATGCCAGGTCTCCGCGATGAGCGCCGCGCCGGCGGTCCAGGTCCCGCCCATGCCGAGCGCGCCGAAAAAGCGCAACGTGGCGAACGCATGCGCATCGGGCGCAAATGCGATCAGGCCGGAAAACAGCGAGTAGATGCCGACGCAGAGCAGCGCGGTGCGCACGCGCCCGATCCGGTCCGACACGAAACCGAACAGAATGCCGCCGATGATCTGTCCGGCCGCCGTGACGCTCGTGAACATGCCGAGCTGCGCCTTGTTCAGCCCGAACTGCAGCGCGAGCGTCGGCAGCAGCAGCGACAGCAGGAACGAGTCGTAGCTCTCGAACGTCCAGCCGAGCCCCGCGAGCGACAGCGCACGCCACTCGATACCGGTCACGCGCGTGAGCCCTTTTTCTGCGGCGGCGGAATCGATGTCCTGCGTCGCCGCGGTTGCAGTCGTCTTCATGGGTTGTCTCCGGGAATCGCGACGCGATACGTCGAGGCGGCCGTCCGGCTGAACAGCGCGGCCTTTTCGTCGGCCGACATCGCGGACGCGAGTCGTTTGAAGGCGTTCCACAGCACGCGATAGCTGAACATCCCCTTGTCGACGGGGAAGTTGCTTTCGAACATGCAGCGATCGACGCCGAAAAGCTCGACGCAGGTGTCGAAATACGGCTGCCACGCGGCCGCCAGGTCCTGCGACGACGGCGGCAACTCGCGCGCGGCGAAATCGAAACCGAACACGGTCATGCCCGCGCCGCCGAGCTTCATGCGCGTGTTCGGCAGCGCGGCGAGACGCCCGAGCTGCCGTTTCCACTGCGCATGCACTTCGGCACGCCGGCCGGCATGCGGCCCCACGCCGACGGGGCCGCCAAAGTGGTCGATGACGACGATGACGTCCTCGGACGCGCGCACGAGTTCGTACAGGTCGTCGAGCTGCGTGTGATAGACCCACGCGTCGAGCGACAGTCCGTAGCGGCCGAGCGTCGCCACGCCCTGCCTGAAAGCCTGCTCCGACATCCGGTCGCGCGGCGGCGTCACCGGGCTCGACCGCACGTCGGGGCTCGCATGCCACGCGAGCGGATTGCGGATGCCGCGCAATCGCCCGCCGGACACCTGCAGCATCGTGTCGAGCACCGCCTCGAGTTCCGCGCCGAGCGACAGATCGGCGCCGCCGACGATGGCCTCGCAACAGCGCGTGGGGCCGTATGCGCCGCTGTCGAACATCGCGGCGACGCCGCTCGCGAATGCCACTTCGCCCACCGGCTTGAACGCCTCCGGCCCGCTTGCGCGCAACATCGATCGACACTGCACGTAGACCGTCGACACGACCCGATGCCCGCTGCGCACGTCCGCGCCGAACTCGTCCGCGAGATAGCGCCCGGTCTGGCGGTCCCACAGGTGGTGATGGGCGTCGACGATGGCGAGTTCGGGTTCGAGCACCGGCTCGTCGCGCAATGCGAGCCACTCGGGCCTGACCGGCAGATGGGGCGCGTGAACGGTCTGCATCGCACTCGCCTCAGAACTTCTGGCGCATGCCGATCACCACACCCGTCTGGTTGTGATCGGGCGCGACCGTGCCATAGCCGTTCACGCCGAGCGCGGAGCCGCCCTTGTTGCGCGCGAAACCCGCCGTCGCATAGATATCGGTGCGCTTCGACAGCAGATAGTCCGCACAGAGCACGGCGAGCCACGGGTCGGCACTCGTCGAATGCACGTCCTGGTAATAGGCCGTCGCCGTGACCACGAACGCGGGCGACACCGCGTATTGCGCGCCGGCCCAGTACAGGTTCGCCGTGCTGGCTTCGGCGCCGTTCGCGACACGGATCGGGTTCGCCGGCAGGAACGCATTCGACGCACGAAGGTAGCGATAACCAGCGAATCCCTTCACCGGTCCGATCGCATACGACGCGGCGGCCGTGGCGCGCCGCTCGGTGCCCGTGTTGGTCGCGACGGTGTTGCTGTTGCGCTGCTCGTACGACACGCTCGCGGCGAGCGGCCCTTGCGAGAAAGTCAGCGCCGCGCTGAAGAAGCGGCCGGTGAGTTGCGCGCCCGGCACCTCGGCGCCGTACCCGGTGTCGTAGCGGGTGCTATACATGGCCTGCGCCGTCAGTGGGCCGAACACGCCGGTGTACTTCACCGAGTTGTCGATGCGCGCGGCCGCCGCGTAGTCGACCGACAGCACCGAGTATCGCGACGACGCGCCCATCGGGTCGAAGGCCACGGCCTGTTCGTAAAAAAGCGCGTTCTGGCGGCCGAACGTGAGTTGTTGGCCCCGGTACGCCAGCCCGACCCACGCCTGCCGGCCGAAAATCCGCGACGTCGTGGCGGCGTTCGAACCGAGACCTTTCGTCGACTGCGCGGTCGTGCCGTCATTGATGTTGAAGCCGTTTTCCAGCTGGAAAATGGCCTTCATGCCGCCGCCGAGATCCTCGACGCCCTTCAGTCCCCAGCGCGAACCGGACAGATTGCCCGACGCTTCGCGCGTCTGCGCGCCGCCGGTATTCGTATTGTTGACGTGTTCGACGCCGACATCGGCAATGCCGTACAGCGTGACGCTGCTTTGCGCATGCGCGGCAACGCACCACGAGGCCGCGCTCGCGACGGTGACGGCGCCGAGCATGAAGCGGGGTTTCGGGCGGGAATGCTGGCTGGCCTGATTCGACAACATGAAGTCTCCAAACTGTTTTTTGTGGGTGGGTGTTCTGGCGAAAGAAAATTCACGCCTCGCGGGTGACAGGCGCTTCGCCGGCGCCCGAGCCCGGATCGCCGAGCCATGCGATGGTCAACGCGCCGAGTAGCAGCACACCCGACACGGCGATGAGCGGCGCGGTGAAGCCGCCCGAGAATTGCTTGAGCGCACCGATCATCGACGGCCCGACGAAGCCGCCGAGATTGCCGACCGACACGATCAGCGCGAGTCCGCCCGCGGCGGCCCGGCCGGTGAGGAATCCCGACGGGATGGCCCAGTAAGTCGCCTGGAACGCGAGGATTCCGCTCACCGTGACGCACAGTGCGATCAGCTTGAAAACCGGCGCATGAATGAAGGCGCTCGCACACAACGCCGCCGCGGCCAGCGCGAGCGCACCGGCAACATACGGAATACGGTTGGCAGCGCGATTGGCGAGACGCGCCCACCAGAGCATCGCACCGGCGCCGATCGCATACGGGATGGCCGTCAGCCAGCCGACCACCGCGTGTTCGACGCCGAACTGCTTGATGATCTGCGGCATCCACAAGCCGACGCCGAGCGAGCCGACGATCCCGCAGAAGTTGACGAACGCGAGCACGAACACACGCCAGTTCGTCATCGCGTCGCGCAGTGTGCTGCCGTGCTTCGCGCCGATGTCGCGCTGCTCGAACGCGAGGCGCTTCGCGAGCGACGCCTTCTCTTCGTCACTGAGCCACGCGGCTTTCTCTGGACGGTCGGCCAGCACGAACAGGCACGCGATGCCGAGCATCACCGCAGGGACGCCTTCGATCAGCAGCAGCCACTGCCAGCTGCGCAGCCCATGCAGGCCGCCGAGTTCGAGCAGCGCGCCCGAAATCGGCGAGCCGATCATGTTCGCGACGGGAATGCCGACGAGGAAGGCGGCCGTCACCTTCGCGCGCCACTTGCCGGGAAACCAGTGCGTGAAATACAGGTAGATGCCGGGCGTGAACCCCGCCTCGGCGAGCCCGAGCAGAAAACGCGCGGCCGCAAAGCTCTTCGGTCCGACGACGAATGCCGTCGCCATCGAGAACAGGCCCCACGTGATCATGATTCTCGCGATCCATACGCGCGCCCCGACCTTCTGCATGATCAGGTTGCTCGGAATCTCGAACAGGAAATAGCCGATGAAGAAGAGGCCTGCACCGACACCGAACTGCTCGGCCGTCAGACCGAGATCCTTGTTCATCGTGAGCGCCGCGAAACCGACGTTGGTCCTGTCGAGATAGCTGATCACGTAGCAGACGAAGATGAACGGCAGAATGCGCCGGAACGCCTTGGCGAGCGTGCGCTCGCTGGCCGCGTAATCGTCGCCGGCAAGCTGCGCCGAGGACGGCGCGTCGGCGCGCGGGGCGTCATCGCCGGCATGCAGCGCGTGCGAAATGGTCATGCTTGTCTCCTTCGTCGCGCGGCTGGCGGCGCGATCTTTCGGCATGCGGGCGGGAAGCCGATGCGCGGCTTCCCGGCTCGTGGGTCTCAGTCCTGCTTCACTGCCCGTTTCGCTGCCTGTTTCGGCAGCGGGCCGGCAATACTCATGTCCGCTTTCAGGACGGAACCGGACGTCGATTCGGTGATGAAAAGCGTCTTCATGTCCGGGCCGCCGAAGCACACGCTCGTGAGCGACGCCCCTTTCGGTCCGGTCAGGATCTCGACGGGCTCCGCGCAATGGTTGAGCACCCACACGCGGCCGAGCCCCGGATTCGCGACGAACAGGCGGCCTTCGAGATCGACGGTGAGGCCGTCGGGCCCGCTCGGTCCGTAGGAGGTAAAGAACTGGCTGACCTTGCTGACCGACCCGTCGGCCTGCAACGGCATGCGCCACACGGCATTGCCGCGCGTCATCGCGACGAACAGCACCTTCTCGTCGCGCGACAGGACGAGCCCGTTCGGGCTCGGGCAGGTGCCGAGCAGCATGTCGAGCTTGCCGTCGGGCGACAGCCGATACACGCGGCCCGTCGGATCGTGCAGCCCGGTCTGCCCCTGGTCGGTGAAATAGAGGTTGCCGGCCGAGTCGAACGTCAGGTCGTTCACGCCCTTGAAGCGCTCGGTGTTGCGGCGCTCGAGATGCGGGCGAATTTCACCGCGCTCGATATCGAGCAGCATCAGGCCGTTCCGGTAGTCGGTGATGATCAGGTGCGATGCGTCGAAGCGCTTCATCCCGTTGGGCTCGCCGTCGTATTCGACGACGAGATCCCAGTCGCCCGACGGCGAAATGCGGAAGATGCGCCCGTGCGGAATGTCGGTGACGAACAGATAGCCGTCCGGGTCCCAGACCGGCCCTTCGAGAAAGGAATCGGTGACCATGCCGCCGCGATTCGCGCGCGCCCATTCCGTGCGGACGTCCGGCTTGCGAAACTTCTCCGGCATGCGCGTGAATACTTCGGCTTCGCGTACGTCGGGACTCGTCAGATAAAACATGCGTACCTCGATGTTCAGGGTTCAAGCCGCGCTGTGCGCGCGTTCGTCGAGCACCGCGAGAACGTTGGCGGCCGCGCCCTTCCCCATGTTCACGTACGCGGCATCGCTCACGCCGCCGACATGCGGAGACAGAATCACGTTGGGGATCTGCTGGAACGGGTGCGGCACCGTCATCGGCTCGACATCGAAGCTGTCGAGGCCGGCCGCGCGCAATTGGCCGCTCGCCAGCGCGTCGGCAAGCGCGGCTTCGTCGATCAAGCCACCGCGTGCGGTATTGACCAGAATCGCCCCGCGCTTGAAACGTGCGAATGTGTCGCGGTTGAGCATCCGGCGGTTGTCGGCCGTCAACGGACAATGCAGCGACACGACGTCCGACTCCGCGTACAGCGTGTCGAGCGCCACGCGCTTCACACCGGCGGGCGCTTCCTTCGCGAACGGATCGAACGCGAGCACCTTCATGCCGAACGCCGCACCGATCGCGGCCACGCGCCGGCCGATCGCGCCGAGTCCGACGAGGCCGAGCGTGCGCCCGTCGAGTTCGACGGACTTGTGCGTCGCCTTGTCCCAATGGCCTTCGCGCATGCGGATATCGAGCTGCGGAACCGACTTCGCGCACGCGAGCAGCAGCGCCCATGCGTGCTCGGCGACGGCGGCCGCATTCGCGCCGACCGCGGCGCGCACCGCGATACCGCGTGCGGCAGCCGCGTCCTGATCGATCACGTCGATGCCGCTGCCGTGCTTCGAAATCACCTGCAGGTTTTCGGCCGCGTCCATGATGCGGGCGTTGATCTTGCCGTACCGGACGATGATCGCGACCGGCTTGTGCTCGATGCAGAGCGCCACGATGTCGTCCTCGGTCGGTTGCTTGCCGGCGAACACGACGTCGAACTGCGCAAGCATCTCGAGCGCTTGCGGCGCAAGGTCGGCGGCGGTCACGAGGACCACGGGCTTGTGCGAAGCGATCCGCATCACAGTGCCTCGCCTTCGGCCAGCATGCCGGCTGCACGCAACTCCTTCTCGATCCAGCCCGGACGAAGGTCGCCCTTGTGGATCGCCGCGATACGCGCGGTTTCGAAGTCCAGCTTTTTCTGCGCGAGATCGACGATGCGCGCGACGTCGGCGCGGGGAATGACGACGACGCCGTCTGCGTCGCCGACCACCAGGTCGCCCGGATTGACCGTCGCGCCGCCCAGCGAGATCGGTGCATTCACGCGCCCCGCGATGCTTTTGGTCGGACCGCACGGATTGAGGCCGGCCGAGAAGATCGGGTAGTCGCCGTTGGCCAGTTCGTGCGCGTCGCGCACCGCGCCGTCGATGACGATGCCGGCGATGCCGCTCGCCTTCGCCTGCGCCGCCATGATTTCGCCGAGCAGCGCGCACGAGATGTCGCCCTTGCCGTCGACCACGACGACGTCGCCCGGCTTCGCGACGGCGAGCGCCGCATGGATCGCCAGGTTGTCGCCCGGACGGACTTCGACCGTGACTGCGGGGCCGGCGACCTTCATCTTCGGCGACAGCGGCCGCACGCGGCCATGCACCGTGCCGCGGCGGCCCGCGACGTCGGCAAGGATCGCGGCCTGGTAACGCGCGGCCGCCTGAACCAGTTCCGGCGAGATGCGTTCGATGTCGCGATTGATCGGAGAAATGCTGACGGATGGCTTGCTCATGACTCGACCTCGGGTTGCGCGTTGTACTCTGTACAACACTGGTGTACATAGTGAAATCACTATAACGAGACAACCCATACCAGGGCACTGGCGTTTACCCTTTTACGTGGTAAACCAGCGTTTTACTCTGTACAATACCCGTCGTGTGTCGACGGGAGAGAAGGAATGGGAAATGACGGCGTGGTTGCCGTGGAAAAGGCGCTTTCGCTGCTGGACTGCTTCAAGCCGGGCGCCGAATCGCAGTCGCTCGCGACGCTGTCGCAAGCATCCGGCATGCACAAGACGACGGTCTATCGGCTGATGAACTCGCTGGAGCGAATGGGCTATGTCGTGCGCGCCCAGTCCGGCAACTATTCGCTTGGGCACCGCGTGCTGTACCTCGGCAAGCTGTACGAGCAATCCTTCCATCTGTCCACGGTGGTCGAACCGGCGCTGCACGCGCTGGCCGCGCTGACGAAGGAAAGCGCATCGTACTACGTGCACGACAACGGGCAGCGGCTTTGCCTGTTTCGGGTCGAGCCGTCCGAAGGCCTGCGTGAAACGCGGCTCGCGGGCACGATGCTGCCGCTCGACGACACGGCCATCAGCCAGGTGATCCGTTTCTGGGGTCTTGGCGAACCGATCTATGACAAGCCGCCCGCACTACCCCTCTTCACCGCGGGTGCACGCGATGTGCACACGGCAGCGTTCGCGGTGCCGGTCTTCGGCGCCGGCGACAAGTTCATGGCGGCGCTGACGCTGTCCGGTCCAGCGTCGCGCCTCAGCGTCGCGCACGAATCGGGTGAACTGGATCGACCGCAGCTGGATGCCGCCGCCGATCTATCGCGGAAGCTGGGCGCGAGTGTCGCGCTCTGCGAGACCGTCTACGGCATCTGATCGCCGCTTTGAGCAAGGCGTGGTTCAGGTCGGCGAACCGCTCGTCGCCTGACCAAGGCCACGTCCACACCATGCCCCGCCCCGGCCCCGGGGGCGTGACGCATGCGTCGCCGCACCGACGCGACGGCCCGCCCAATCGGCCTGTCCAATCGGCTCGGCACGCGGGCCCTTGATTTTCGAGACGAACGGTCTATTATTCGCGCATGGACGCTCGAACCGATCCGCCGCGCCGCCGCGGCAGGCCACCCAAACAGCACGACGACCTCGTCGCCACGCGCGACATGCTGCTGCGCACCGGGCTCGAGATCCTCACCGAAAAGGGCTTTTCCGCCACCGGGCTCGACGAGATCCTCGGGCGCGCCGGCGTGCCGAAGGGCTCCTTCTATCACTACTTCGACAGCAAGGAAGCGTTCGGTCTCAAACTGATCGACCGCTACGCCGAGTTCTTCGCCCGCAAGCTCGACCGCCATTTCAGCCAGCTGGAACGCTCGCCGCTGGCGCGCGTGCGCGCGTTCGTCGACGACGCCCGCGACGGCATGGCCCGCCATGCGTACAACCGCGGCTGCCTGATCGGCAACCTCGGCCAGGAAATGGGCACGCTGCCGGAAAGCTTCCGCGCCCGTCTGCGCGCCACGTTCGAAGACTGGCAGCGCCGTCTGGCCGAATGCCTGGACGCCGCGCAGCAGGCGGGTGAGCTGGCGGAGTCCGCCGACCCCGCCGCGCTGGCCGCGTTCTTCTGGATCGGCTGGGAAGGTGCGGTGCTGCGCGCGAAGCTCGAACGCAGCGACCAGCCACTCGCGCTGTTCGCGCAGTTTTTCTTCAATGGATTGCCACGCCGCTGAATTTTTTTACGATTAATTAGACGATCGGTCTAGAAAGGAGGACGCATGTTCCAGGGCATCGTGATCGACAAGGACGAAACCGGCCAGCACGCGCGGCTGCACACGCTGGACGACGCGCAGTTGCCCGCCGGCAACGTGACGATCCGCGTGGGCTATTCGACGCTGAACTACAAGGACGGGCTGGCGATCACCGGCAAGAGCCCGGTCGTGCGCAAGTTCCCGATGGTGCCGGGCATCGATCTGGTCGGCGAAGTCGAAGCGAGCACGCACCCGGATTACCGCGCCGGCGATCAGGTCGTGCTCAACGGCTGGGGCGTCGGCGAAACGCATTGGGGCGGCCTCGCGCAGAAGGCGCGGGTCGACGGCGACTGGCTGGTGCCGCTGCCGTCCGCGTTTTCGCCGCAACAGGCGATGGCCATCGGCACGGCCGGCTACACCGCGATGCTGTGCGTGATGGCGCTGGAACGGCACGGCGTGCGCGCTGGCGACGGCGAGATCGTGGTGACGGGCGCGGCCGGCGGCGTGGGCAGCGTCGCGACGGCCCTCCTCGCGCGGCTCGGGTATCGCGTCGTCGCCGTGACGGGCCGCCCGGCCGATGCCGACTACCTGCGGCAACTCGGCGCGGCGGAGATCCTGGATCGCGCTCAATTCAGCGCACCCGGCAAGCCGCTCGGCAAGGAGCGCTGGGCCGGCGCCGTCGACGTGGCCGGCAGCCACGTCCTCGCCAACGTGTGCGCGACCACGCGCTACCGCGGCGTGGTGACGGCCTGCGGCCTCGCCGCCGGCATGGATTTCCCCGCGACCGTCGCGCCGTTCATCCTGCGCGGCGTCACGCTCGTCGGGATCGACAGCGTGATGTGCCCGCGCGCCGAGCGGCTGGAGGCCTGGCGCCGGCTCGCGTCCGATCTCGACGTCGAGAAGCTGGGCGCCATCGGCCGTCGGGTCGGCCTGAGCGAGGTCATCCCGCTGGCCGCGGAACTGATCGACGGCAAGGTGCGCGGCCGCGTCGTCGTCGACGTGAACGCGTGATCGTCATTCGTGCCGCTTTATCGAGGAAACTTCATGACCGCTTCAGACAATGCGCCCGTCAGCCGCTTCCCGGTGCCGGCGCTCGAAGACCTGCCCGACGACATTCGCGCACGCATCGCGGCCGTCCAGGAGAAATCGGGCTTCATCCCGAACGTGTTCCTCACCCTCGCGCATCGCCCGGACGAGTTTCGCGCGTTCATGGCGTACCACGACGCGCTGATGGACAAGCCGGGCAATCTCAGCAAGGCCGAACGCGAAATGATCGTCGTGGCCACCAGCGCCGCGAACCAGTGTCAGTACTGCGTGATCGCGCACGGGGCGATCCTGCGGATTCGCGCGAAGGACCCGCTGATCGCCGACCAGGTCGCCACCAACTATCGCAAGGCCGACATCACCGCCCGGCAGAAGGCGATGCTGGACTTCGCGATGAAGGTGTCGCAGGCCGCGCATCAAGTGGGCGAGCCGGACTTCGACACGCTGAAGACGCACGGCTTCACCGAGGACGACATCTGGGACATCGCGGCGATCTCGGCCTTCTTCGGGATGTCCAACCGCATCGCGAACGTGACCAACATGCGGCCCAACGCGGCGTTTTACGCGCTGGGGCGCTGAGAACCCCGATCGCGCCATCGTCACCCCGGAAGGCCGGCGCGCCTGCGTCCGGCCTTCCGCGCGTTGCGGCAGGCAATGCACCGCAACAAGGTGGCCGCGACGCGCACGCTCAATGCCGCAACTCCCGCGCGATCGCGCTGTAGAACACCGACGCTTCGAGCGGCAGCGTATCGAACGACGGCTCCGCCTTCGGCCACGTCGACCATTGCACGACCACGAGATGCTCCGCGCGGTTGACCATGATGACCTGGCCGAAGATGCCGAGCGCCCACAGCGCGCCGCGCATCGACGCTGCGGGCGTCGGGTCCGTGCCCTTCGCATCGACCGGCACCGCGTTGTTCCACCACTGGTAGCCGTAAATGCCGTCGGGGTGCCCGGCCGACACCGACTGTCGCGCCTGCGTCCAGTCCGACGCCCGGTCGAGCCAGCCGTCCGGCAAGATCCGCGTGCCGTCGGGCAGCTTGCCGCCACCCAGCACGAATTCGCCGAAGCGCCCCCAGTCTTCCAGCGTCGCGTTGAAACCATGCGCACCGACGTCGTGCTGCCCTTCGCGATACGCGTGCCACACGCCATCGCTCGCCATCCCGTACGGCTTCCAGATCGTCTTTTCGAGATAAGCGGCGAGCGACATGCCGGTCGCGCGTTCGAGCACGTCGCCGAGCAGCCACGCGCCGCCGGAACTGTACGACCAGGTCTGCCCGGGCGGATGCGCGCGGCCGAGCCCCTTGACCAGCGTGCGCACGCACGCATACGTGCCGGGCCGCGCCTCGCATTGGGTGAGCTTCGCGAAATCGGAGTCCGGATTCGTGTAGCTCTCGTTCCACGCGACACCGGACGTATGCTGGATCAACTGCTTCAGCGTCACGCCGTCCCACGCGGTGCCCTTCAGGTCCGGCTCGTAATCGGTCACGCGATCGTCGAGCGACTTGATCTTCCCTTCCTGCAACGCGACCCCGACCAGCGTCGACACGACCGACTTGCCGACCGAGCGCGACGTCCACAACGTCGTATCGGTGTTGCCGTCGCCGAGATACTTGTATGCGATCTTGCCGTCCTTCAGCACCAGCAGGCCGGCCACGTCCTGATGCTTCAGGTAGTCCTTCAGCGTGTAGCGCTTGCCGTGCACTTCGTACGACATGTCGGTCAGCATGCGGGCGGCATCGACGAACGGCATGGCCGCGCCATGGTGGAACACGTCGCCCGGATAGTTGCGATAGTCGTTGCGAAAGCCGATCACGCGATCCGGCTGGCTCCACGTCAGCATCCGCTTCGGGTCGGGCAGCGTCGCGTCGAACGGTGCGGGGCACGTGGCCAGCGCGACGCCGCCGCACGTCGCGGCGGCGGGCAGCGCGGCAGACGACGCGGCTTGCGCGAACGACGCCGTCACTGCGCTGCCCGCGACGATGGCCGCTGCAAGCGCGATGCCGAATGAACGATCGAACCTCGGTTTCATTGTGTGTGTCCTTGTCGACGATGTCCGGTCGCGCCTGCGCAAGAAGGTTTCCGCCGCACGGCCCGAACGTTTCAGGGCGCGGCGCGGGCGGTGCCATCGTCACCGGCGTCCGACGCGCGGCATACGCGCGTCGATCACGCCCACGGCGGCTCCCGCATCGCGCCCTCGAAAATCAGTATCGAGTGCGCGCGTCGACGAGGCAAAACGGCACATGTGGGAAAATCCCCCGCATCCGCCGGAAGGGACATCATGGGCGCACTGACTTACTCGCTCGCGCAGATCGAGGCGTTCGCGTGCATTGCCGAACACGGCAGCATCACGAAAGCCGCCGCGCATCTCGGCAAGGACCGCTCGACCGTCAGCGAACTGCTGGAATTCTTCGAAATCGAGTTGGGCTTTCCGCTCTTCGCGCGCAGTGGACGGGTGCTGTCGCTGACGTCGGAGGGCGAACGCCTGCAACGCCAGGCGCGCCTGCTGCTGCGGCAGGCGCAAGCGTTCGGCGCCGCGGCGAGAGGCGTGCCGTCGGGCATCGCCGACGCGATCCGCATCGCCTACGATCCGTTCGTGCCGCGCACGCTGCTGCATGCGTTGATCGACGATCTCGCCGCGTCGGGCATCGACGTCAGCACGTGGAGCGCGTCCCGCGACGAGGCCGAGGCGGCGCTCGTGTCCGGCGCCGCGCAGGTCGCGATCAGCCTGGCACGCAATCGGTTCATCGCGGCCGAGCTCGAATGGCGGGCCGTCGGCGCGATCGAGATCGGCTTTTACGCGTCGGCCGACCTGTTTCCGGCGAACGGGTCGCCGGTCACGGTCCCCGCGCTCGCCGCGAAGCCGCAAGTGGTGATGCACCGGTCGCTGAGCACGCAGTTCGCGCAACTGCTGCAGGTGTCGGACCGGCTCGTGTACGCGAACGAACTCGAAACCGTACGTCACCTGCTCCAGCACGGGCATGGCTGGGGCTTCCTGCCGACGCATTTCGACGCTAACTGCTGGCCGTCCGTCACGCGCATCGACACGGAGGTCGGGCATGGCAGCCTCGTCCATTCGATCGTCGCGGTGTGGAAGCCCGGCACGTGGAATCCGTCGCCGATCATCGAAGCGATCGACGCCGCCGGCGCGGCATGGGAGAAAGCCGCGCAGCGGCAGCACGGCGCACGCTGAACGCAGCGGCCATGCTGCCGGCCACCGTTACTCGATCACCTTCAACGCATCGAGCCCGTCCGGCAGCTTCGCATCCGGAAACTGCGTCGACAGCGTGGCGTCCCGCCACCGCGCCGCCTCTTCCGCACGCTGCCGCTCCGCCTGCTCGCAGACGAACAGCGCATCGCCGCCGAGCAGCAAACGCAGCGGCACGTCGTCGCGGCGCGACAGGTCGACGATCAGCGCCGCGATGCGTGCGGGGTCGCCGATCTCGTGGCCGCCATACGCACCGAGCAGGTCGAGAATCTTGCCGACCGACGGCTGATAGTCGGGCAGCAGATCGTCGACGCCGCGCTTCGCCTGCGCGGCCCATTCGGTGCGCATCCCGCCCGGCTCGAGCGTGCACACGCGCACGCCGAACGGCGCCGCTTCCTTCGCGAGCACGTCGCTGAACCCGCCGACCGCCCGCTTCGCGGCCTGATACGCGGACAATCCGGGCGTCGACGTGCGCCCGCCGACCGACGACACCTGGAAGATGTGCCCGGCGCGCTGCGCGCGCATCGTCGGCAGCACCGCGCGCGTGAGGTTGATCACGCCGAACAGGTTCGTTTCGATCTGGTCGCGGAAAGCGTCGGCGCTCATCTGCTCGAACGACGCCGTGTGGCCGTAGCCCGCGTTGTTCACCAGCACGTCGATGCGGCCGAACGCCGCGCGTGCCGCCGAGACGGCCTGCGCGGCCGCCGCTTCGTCGGTGACGTCGAGTTCGACCGGCAGCAGCCGGTCGCCATACCGTTCGGCCAGATCGGCCAGTCGCGCCGGATCGCGTGCGCCCGCCACCAGCCGGTCGCCCGCCGCCAGCACCGCTTCCGAAATCGCTCGCCCGAGGCCGCGCGCGGCCCCCGTTACCAACCAGACTTTCGACATTTTCCACTCCATGATGATGGTGAAACGATGAAAATGAATGATTACTCACTCATTAATTGGGCGACGTATCGATCGTTCATGACCTGCATCGCCCTGCCTGAAACGCCCTGCCCGTCGTCGCGGCACACGCCGCCACGACGGCAATCCCTGACTCACACCGTGTGCAACACGGCCCACATCGCGCGAAACCCCGCTTCCCGGTATGCATCGGCCCGCGCCGGATCACGTGCGATCGATTCCATCGCGGTTTCCGCGATCGACGTGAACAACGCCGAGCAGAACGCATGGGCTTCGTCGCGGTTCAGCGTGCCCGACGCGCCGACCTGTTCACGCAGCAGCGAGCCGATCCCGCCGAAGCCTTCCGCGCCGGCCGCCCGATGCGCATCGTCGATGCGGCCGCTCACGCCGAGCTGCTGCAGCGCGCGCCGCCCGTCCGGATTCGCGACGCCCCACGACACGTAGCCGTTCCACGCATGCCGCACGGCCTGCTCGGCCGGCGCGTGTTCCGGAAACCCGGTCATCATCGCCTCGCGCAGGCCGGCCTTCAGGCTCAGGTACAGCGCGTTCAGCAACGCATCCTTGGTCTCGAAGTATGTGAACACCGTGCCTTCCGCCACGCCGGCGAGCTTCGCGATACGCGCCGTCGTCGCGCTCGCGCCGTCCTCGGCGAGCGCACGCGCGGCCGCGGCGAGGATGGCATCGTGCTTGTCGGGACTGCGCGGTCGGGCCACGTTCGATTCCTTTAATGAGTGAGCGCTCAATCATAATCAACACGGTATCCGGAACGCAAGCCCTGTTACATCCGGGGGAACGCATACGCAAACCATCAAAACGGTGCACTATTGCGTTTTGCCGTACCGGCGCCCGAGCATCCGGCGCCCCATTGCCCTCGACGTTCGTTTCACGTTCACCGTTTCAAACCGCGAACCTCCCATGACGAATCAGCCTTCCCAGACGGCGGCCGACCGGCCCGTCGACATGATCATCTTCGGCGGCGGCGGCGACCTGGCCGCCCGCAAGCTGTTGCCCGCGCTGTACATGGCGCACCTGCACTGCAATCTTCCGCCCGAGACGCGCATCATCGCCGTCGGCCGCCGCGACTGGGGCATCGACGGCTATCGCAAGTTCATGGACGAGCAGTCGCGCCCGTTCATCGACGAGAAGGCGTTCGACGCCGACGCGTGGAGCCGCTTTCTCGACCTGTTCAAGTACGTGCTGATCGACGTGAACGCGCCGGACGACTACCTGCGCCTCGCCGAAGCGGCGCGTAGCGACGCGGTGCGCGTGTTCTACCTGTCGACGTCGCCGGAGCTGTTCACGACGATCTGCGACAACCTGTCGGCCGCGCACCTCGTCGACGCGCACTCGCGCGTCGTCCTCGAAAAGCCGCTGGGCCACGATCTCGCGTCCGCGAAGGCGATCAACGATGCGGTCGGCAAGCACTTCGAGGAATCGCAGATCTACCGGATCGACCACTATCTCGGCAAGGAAACCGTGCAGAACCTGATGGTGCTGCGCTTCGGCAACCCGATCTTCGGGCCGCTGTGGCAGGCGCCGAACATCCGCAGCGTGCAGATCACGGTCGCGGAGACGGTCGGCGTCGGCAGCCGCGCGGGCTTCTACGACCATACCGGTGCGCTGCGCGACATGGTGCAGAACCACCTGCTGCAACTGCTGTGCATCGTCGCGATGGAGCCGCCGGTGTCGCTCGATCCGGATGCGGTGCGCGACGAGAAGCTGAAGGTGCTGCGCTCGCTGCGCCCGATGTCGCTGTCGGACGTCGCACGCGACACGGTGCGCGGCCAATACACGGCCGGCGCGGTGGACGGCCAGCCGGTCAAGGGCTATCTCGAGGAAGACAACGTGCCGGCGGACAGCCGCGCGGAAACCTTCGTCGCGCTGCGCGCGCACATCAACAACTGGCGCTGGGCGAACGTGCCGTTCTTCCTGCGCACCGGCAAGCGGCTGCAGCGCCGCCAGTCGGAAATCGTGATCGAGTTCGCGGACATGCCGTTCTCGATCATCCCGACCGGCCCGCGCAATTACGGCAACCGCCTCGTGATCCAGCTCCAGCCGGAAGAGTCGATCCAGCTGCAGATGCTCGCGAAGGAGCCGGGCAGCGGCATGAACATGGTGCCGGTGAGCCTGAACCTCGATCTGCAGCAGGCGATTCCGGAACGGCGCGCGGAAGCGTACGAACGGCTGCTGATCGACGTGATCCGCGGCCGCCTCACGCATTTCATGCGCCGCGACGAACTGGAAGCCGCGTGGTCGTGGGTCGAGCCGATCCTCGACGGCTGGAAGCAGCTCGGCGACCGGCCGCGCCTGTACACGGCCGGCACGTTCGGCCCCGCGGCTTCGTCGGCGCTCCTCGCGCGCGACGGGATGTCGTGGGCCGAAGAGGCGTAATCGCAGCACGACGGCGTGCCGCCGCGCGGCACGCCCGCTCCCGCAGCGCAGCGCCGCCTGCGCTGCGTCGCTACTGCGGCTCCATCCACGCGGCCTTGCGCCGCGCCGGCGCATCGCCGCCGCTGCCGCCGCCGCCCAGCACCTCGATCAGGTAGTCGACGAACGACGCGATCCGCGACGAGATCGCGGTATTGCGGTAGTACACCGCGTGAATCGGCTGCTGGACGTCGAGCGTGTGGCGCGCGAGCACCTGCACCAGCCGCCCCGCTTCGCGATCCTGCGCGGTCACGAAATCCGACAGGCAGACGACGCCCGTGCCCTCCAGCGCAAGCTGCCGCAGCGTTTCGCCGCTCGACGAATACACGTCCGGCTCGATGCGGTATGCTTCGCCGTCCGTGCCGAGGATCGGCCATACGTTCAGCGATTCGGGCTGCGTGAAGCCGAGCAGCGTGTGCTTGTCGAGATCCTCGACCTTGCGCGGCTGGCCATGCGCTTCGATGTAGTCGGGGCTTGCCAGGATGCGCACCCGGCTGTTGCCGATGCGCCGGCTGTGCAGCGTCGAATCCTTCAACCGGCCGATCCGGATCGCGACGTCGGTGCGCCGCTCCAGCAGATCGATGATGCCCTCGTTGCTGTTCAGCTCCAGCTCGACCTTCGGGAAGCGTTCGCGGTAGCCGCGCACGAGCGGCACGATCACGTGCAGCATGAACGGCGTCGCGGCGTCGACGCGCAGGCGCCCGGACGGCATCTCGCGCCGCGCGAGCATCTGCTCTTCCGCGGTCTCGACCGATTCGATGATCGCGCGCGCGTTCTGCAGGAATGCGCGCCCTTCTTCCGTCAGTTCGAGCCGACGGGTGGTCCGGCGCAGCAGCGTGGTCTTCAGCTTCTCCTCGAGCCGCGCGAGCGTACGGCTCGTCGCCGACACGGTGAGGTCGAGCTGCTGGGCGGCGGCGGTGATCGAACCGGTGTCGACCACGGCGGCAAAGGCCTGGAGTTCGTCGAGGGTGATCTTCATTGTTGATTTGAAATCAAAACAATTTGGTTTATAGACCAGTTTTTCAGCAAAAGTAAAGCCGGCACACTGCGATCCATTCCTACTGAAACCCGGATCCCGTCATGCCACTCGCGTTGCTTGCGCTGACCATCAGCGCCTTTGCCATCGGCACCACCGAATTCGTGATCGTCGGCCTGATCCCGACGATCGGCGCCGACCTCGGCGTCAGCCTGCCGTCCGCCGGCCTGCTCGTCAGCCTGTACGCGCTGAGCGTCGCGATCGGCGCGCCGCTCCTCACCGCGCTCACCGGCCGCGTGCCGCGCAAGGCGCTGCTTGCCGGACTGATGGCGCTCTTCACCGTCGGCAACCTCGTCGCATGGCAGGCGCCCGGCTACGAATCGCTGATCGTCGCGCGCATCCTCACCGGCCTCGCGCACGGCGTGTTCTTCTCGGTCGGCTCGATCATCGCGACCACGCTCGTGCCGAAGGACAAGGCCGCCAGCGCGATCGCGACGATGTTCAGCGGCATGACCGTCGCGTTCGTCGCCGGCATTCCGCTCGGCACCTTCATCGGCCAGCACTTCGGCTGGCGCGCGACGTTCCTGATCGTCGCGCTGTTCGGCCTCGTCGCGTTCGTCGGCGCGGTCGCGTTCGTGCCGCGCGGGCTGCCGCAGACGCCGCCCGCGCCGCTCGCCCGCCAGCTGCGCGTGCTGGCCCAGCCGCGCCTGCTGCTCGTCTATGCGATGACGGCCGTCGGTTACGGCGGCTCGCTGATCGCGTTCACCTATATGGCGCCGCTGCTCGAACAGATCGCCGGCTTCACGCCGTCGCAGGTCAGCCTCGTGCTCGTCGGCTACGGCGTGTCGGTCGCGGTCGGCAACGTGTGGGGCGGCAAGCTCGCGGACGCCGTCGGCCCCGTGAAGGCGCTCAAGCGGATCTTCCTGCTGCTCGCGATCGTGCTGCTCGCGCTGACCTTCACGATCCACGTGAAATGGCTCGCGGTGCTGACGATGCTCGCGTGGGGCGCCGTCGCGTTCGGCAACGTGCCGGGGCTGCAGGTGTACGTCGTCAAGCAGGCGCGCCACTTCGCGCCGGACGCCACCGACGTCGCATCGGGCTTCAACATCGCCGCTTTCAACCTCGGCGTGGCCGGCGGCTCGTCGCTCGGCGGCCTGATCGTCGCGAACGTCGGCCTCGGCCACACGCCGTGGATCGCCGCCGCCGTCACGCTCGGCGCGTTTGCGCTCACCGCATTGAGCGGCCGTCTCGACAGCCGTCAGGGCCTGCCGGCACGCACGGCCGAACCCGTCGAACTCGCCCATTGAACGTCACCTTTTCACAGGAGCCACCAGCATGAACGCATCGACCCAACGTCCGCCGTTCGCCGGCAAGACTTTCGAAGTCCGTTACGACGGCCTCACCGCGCTCAACGCGTACGACGAGGACGGCCGCCACATGCGCTACGAGATCACCGAAGGCCCGTACGCGGGCGCGAAGGGCGAAGTCGAATACACGTGGCAGCCCATCGCCGGCGAGACCTACGCGATCTCGTGGCAGGAAGCCGATCGCGCCACTGTCGTGCACATCGACGATTTCGCCGCCGGCACGTCGCGCTCGTTCTTCACCGCTTCGTCGCTCGATTTCTACCGGCTCGACGGCAGCCTGCGCGCGGTCTGAACGGAGCAACCCGATCATGTCCCCCTCCCTCGACAAGCTCGCCGCCGGCGGCTTCAGCATCGGCATCGAACTGCCGCTCGACAACGACTGGACGCCGTCCGGCAACGCGAAACGCCGGCATGACGGCCGCCACCCCGGCGAGCCCGACCTGGAAATCCACGCGGAGCTCGCGCAACTGGCCGACACGCTCGGCTTTCGCGCGCTCTGGGTGCGCGACGTGCCGGTGTACGACCCGTCGTTCGGCGACGCCGCTCAGGTGTTCGAAACGTTCTCGTATCTCGGCTACCTCGCCGGCATCACGCGCGACATCCTGCTTGGCACCGCAGCCGTCGTGCTGCCGCTGCGCGAGCCGCTGCTGACGCTGAAATCGGCCGCGACGATCCAGGAACTGAGCGGCGGGCGCCTGCTGCTCGGCGTGGCGAGCGGCGACCGGCCGGTCGAATATCCGCTGTTCGGCCGCGACTTCGCGTCGCGCGGCGCGAACTTCCGCGACCAGATCGCGCTGCTGCGCGACGGCGCGCGCGGGCATCTGCCGCCCGGCCTGGAAGTGCTGCCCGCCGCCCGCTCGCCGGTGCCGCTGCTCGTCGCGGGCCTTGCGCAGCAGACGCCCGCGTGGATCGGCGAGCACATGGACGGCTGCCTCGCGTATCCGGGCACGCCGGCCGATCACCTGCAGCGCGCCGCGAACTGGCGGGCGGTGGCGGGCGACAAGCCGTACGTGAGCTTCATCCACCTCGACCTCGCGGAAGATCCGCACGAACCGCTGCAGCGGCACCGCTTCGGCGCCCGCGCGGGGCGCATCGCGCTGACGGAGGAACTCGCGGCGATGCGCGACGCAGGCGTGCGGCACATCGGCCTGCATTTCCGCCGCAACCGGCGGCCGCTCGACGAGACGATGGCCGAAATCGCAGCGGACGTGCTGCCCGCATTCCATCCGAAAACGAATCCGCAGACGCTCGCCGCATAAGGCCGGCGAGCGTCTTCCAATAGGCGAATTGCCGGCCAATATTTGATTTCAAATCAAATATTTTTGACCTCTAAAGGCGTTTATTTCATCAGTCTCAAGCGCCAGAATGACGTCCATCCCGCAATCGTTCCCCCTCTTTCAGGAGCACATGATGAGCAAGATTCCCGCATTCGGCCTCGGTACCTTCCGCCTGCAAGGCCAGGTGGTCATCGACTCGGTCCGCAATGGCCTCGAAGTCGGCTACCGCGCGATCGACACCGCACAGATCTACGGCAACGAAGCCGAAGTCGGCGAAGCGATCGCCGCATCGGGCGTGCGCCGCGAAGACCTGTTCCTCACGACGAAGATCTGGGTCGACAACTACGCGCCGGAGAAACTGGCGGCCAGCCTCGAGGAAAGCCTGCGCAAGCTGCGCACCGACGTCGTCGACCTGACGCTGATCCACTGGCCGGCCCCGGGCAACGGCGTGTCGATCGACGCGTTCATGACCGCGCTGGCCGATGCGAAGGCGAAGGGCCTCACGCGCCAGATCGGCATCTCGAACTTCAACATCGAACTGACGAAGGAAGCGATCGCGGCGGTCGGCAAGGACGCGATCGCGACGAACCAGATCGAACTGAGCCCGTACCTGCAGAACCGCAAGCTGGTCGAGTTCCTGAACGCCGAAGGCATCCACGTGACGTCGTACATGACGCTCGCGTACGGCAAGGTGCTCGGCGACCCGGTGATCGGCGCGATCGCGCAGCGTCACGACGCGACGCCGGCGCAAGTCGCGCTCGCGTGGGCGCTGCAACTCGGCTACTCGGTGATTCCGTCGTCGACCAAGCGCGAGAACCTCGCGAGCAACCTGCTCGCGCAGACGCTGCGCCTGACCGACGAAGACATGGCGCAGATCGCCGCGCTCGAACGCAACGGCCGCGAAGTCGACCCGGCCGGCCTCGCGCCGAAGT